>CALMIH010000020.1 GCA_937864085.1 uncultured Chloroflexota bacterium | reverse complement strand
CGGCGCAAGGATTACCGTGCCTGAATTGACACCCTGGCGGCTCCCCGACGATACTTCCCTTCCTAGATCCGCCCACCTCGCGGCGCTAGGCCAGGCAGCCCTCTTGGTACCCGGTCCGCACGGCGGAGCGAAGCCAAGGCCACATTGACGGGAGCGATCTACATGAAGCGAACGCACCAGCCAAAGAAGCGACAGCGATTCCGCGAACACGGCTTCCGTAAGCGCATGTCGACGACCGCAGGCCGCAAGGTCTTGGCTCGTCGCCGCGCACGCGGCCGCAAGCGCCTCACCGTCTGAGCGGGTCGGCGCACACGCGCCCCGCAGGTTTCGACATGATTCGAACCGCAGCTGCCTTTACGGCCCTTGCCGCCGCGCCCGGCGTCAACACGCCACTTCTCGGCGTTCGCTATCTGGTGCGCGCGGAAGAGAGCCCCGCGTTCCGCATCGGCATCGCTGCAAGCAAGAAGATTGGCGGCGCCGTGGTGCGCAACCGCATTCGCCGTCGACTCAAGGTGATCGCGCGCGATCTTGCACCGCAGGTACGACCAGGCACTGACGTACTGATCGGCGTGCGCGTTGCCGCCGCAACCGCGTCAAGCGAACAGCTTCGCGCCGCGCTTGCTGACTGCTTCCGTCGCGCAAAGCTTTTGAAGGTGAACGCATCATGACGAATCTCACCAAGCGCGCCGCCGCTGCACTCATTCACCTTTACCGCTTCCTCTTCGCTTGGTTGCCATCAAGCTGTCGCTTTGAGCCGAGCTGCTCGCGCTACACCGAAGCGGCGATCATGAAGTACGGCATCTTTAAAGGGAGCTGGATGGGGGCACGCCGCATTGCGCGCTGCTCGCCACTCAGCGCTGGCGGATGGGATCCAGTTCGATGAGTGTTGTAATGAACCTTATTCGCCGTAACGCTGGCCTTATCACGCTGCTTTCTCTCGTCGCACTGATCGCCGGCGCCTGTGGTGGAGACGGTGCGACTGCAACGGCAAGTCCGTCGCCAACTCCGTACCCACCACTCGTACCGTCGTCGCCAGGCGCCGACCCACTTAGCCTGATCGCCTGGCTCTTCACGCCAGTCTTCCAGGCGCTCTTCATCGGGCTGGTGCTGCTCGACCGCTTCACTGGCGACATCGGCATTGCAATCTTGCTTCTTACCGTTGTGATTCGCATCATCTTGATCTCGCCGTACAGGAAGCAGCTTGTTTCGCAGCGACGCACGCAGATGCTGCAGCCAGAGGTTGCAGAGATTCAGCGCCGCTACAAAGGCGATCGCATGAAGATTCAGCAGGCGCAGGCGGAGCTCTATAAGACGCGCGGCATTAACCCGCTGAGCGGCTGCCTCCCAACGCTGCTTCAGTTTGTTGTCCTCATTCCGATGTACACGGTGATCTCAAACGGCCTAACCAACCCAGACCCAACGGCAATGCTAAATGTCTTCGGCGTCAACATTGGCGAGCAGATCGGACTGGTTTGCGCAAACGGCCTCGGCACCGCCGCATACGACAACATGAAGCCGTGCATTGAGTCAGTCATCCCGTGGCTCGGCAACCTGCAGGCGTCAATCCCGTGGGCGCCGATCAGCCTTGTCGGCATTGGCATCTCACCACTCGCTCTCGTCAGCGCGCTGCTGCAGGTGCTGCAGACACGCATGACACTCCCGCAAGGGAAGGCGGCGAAGGGCGATCCGTCTGCGGCGGCACAGAGCCAGATGTTGGTGATCCTGCCGCTCATCTCCGTCCTGTACGGCGGCATCCTGCCGGCGGGACTCTTTGTCTACTGGATTGCGTCCACGATCTTCTCGTTGGCGCAGCAGTATTTGATCCTCGGTTTCGGTGGGCTCTTCCCGCTCTTTGGCTGGAATCCCGCCTTTGCCGCGAACCATGCGCCACGCTTCCCTGTTGCCATGCCGGAGGTCGCTCCGGCTGGTGATGCGGTTGATGGTGCACCACAAACCCGCACGGATCTTGACCGCGCTGCATCAGCAGCCGCAACGATTCGTTCGGCCAAGAAGCACGACCGTCACGGTCGTCGAGGGGGTAAGTAATGGCGAGCGAGAGCGCATACCAGGAGTTCACCGGGAAGAGCGTTGAAGAGGCGCTGAAGATCGCCTGCGAGACCTTCAAGGTCGGACTCGCCGATCTCGACTTTGAGATCATCGCCCCAGGTTCAAAGGGCGTGCTCGGCATGGGCGCGGAACCTGCGCGCATTGTTGCCGCACCTGCGAGTGCGATTGCTGGCAGCGCACCGAAGCGATCCACTGAACCTGCTCCTCGTGCAGCGGCACCACGCGCCGCAGCACCACGAGATGCTGAACCACGAGAAGCTGCGCCACGCGAGGCCGCACCGCGCGCAGCACGCCCAGAGCGCAGCGCCGCGCCACGAGCCGAGCGACCGGCACGAGCGCCTCGACCAGAGCGTGCCCCACGCGAAGAGCGTGAGCCACGAGAGCGACGCGAGCGAAGCGAGACGACACCAGAGATGATCGCGGGTGGCAAGGAGATCCTTGAGACGCTGATCAAACACCTCGACTTTGAGGCAGAGATTCGACTCAGCGGCGAAGGCTCCGAAACGGTGCTGAACGTTGCTGGCACATCGCCAGAGGCGGTAGAAGAGCTCGGCAACCTGATTGGCCGCCGTGGCGAGCGACTGCAGGCGATCCAGCACCTGGTCAACCTGATGTTGAGCCGCAAGCTCGGCGAGTGGGCGCGCGTCACCGTTGATATTGAAGAGTACCGCGGCCGACGTGAGGCGCAACTTCGCGCACTTGCGCGCAAGGCGGGCGAGCGTGTCCAGGAAACTGGTCGTGCAGTTCAACTTGAACCGATGACGGCACTTGAGCGCCGCTGGGTCCATATGGAGTTGCAGGGCGCGCCAGGGCTCGCAACGGAGTCGGCGGGCGAAGAGCCAGAGCGCCGTGTGGTTGTGATTCCAGCCTAAGGCGCGCGAAAAGAGGGTTACGCAATGCCAAAGGCCGGCGCAACTCGCGAATCACACTTTCCGGCGATTGAGAAGCGCTACGGCGAACCGATGTCGCACTGGCACAAGGTGATGGCGCGCCTTGACGGGAAGAAGTATCCGGAGCAGATGGCGCATCTGCAGGAGAACCACGGATTCTCAAAGGCGCACGCCAACGCGCTGGTGATGTACACGCGCGGTTCGCCAAGTGCTCGTCGACACGCCACGCCGACCGATTGGTACAAGAGTGTCACCAAGGAGCAGGCGCGCACGATTCGAGCGATCTTCAAGGCGGTGAAGGCGAAGCACCCCAGCCTTGAGCTCGTAACTGCGTGGAATCAACCGATGCTTCGGAAGGGGACCGATTACATTCTCGGCGCATCAGCGACGAAGGGCTACATCATGATCAACCCGTTTAGCAAGAACGTGATCGACGAGTTTCGACCAAAGCTGCGCGAGCACCGGGTGCTGAAGCACACGATCGCACTGCCGAGCGACTGGGATGTTGACGTCAAGCTGATCCAAGCGATAGCAAAGGCGCGGATCGCGGAGCTCAAGAAGGCGGCGAAGTAGAGCGCGGCGCGCGCCATCGGCGCGGCGTGTGCGATTGGTGGAGATGGAGGAGAGTCGAACTCCTCGTCCGAAAAGCCTGCCAAGAGACCACTACGAGCGTGTCCTGCGGTTTAGTCTGAGTTGAGGCGCTCCCACAGGCCGGATCGACCCTCAACCGAGTCACATGCCCCTAAATCGGGCTTAATCAGTGGCTATGTGTCACTCACCACTGTTGCAGCTTCGCTTAATGACGCTTCCACGACCCGCGAAGCGGGGGCCGCTTCCACGCTCACCTTACTGCCTTAGGCAGCGAGGGCGAGAGCAGGCTGGCGATTGCCAGGTACTTCTTTTTGCTACCGGTTTAACGAGGCCTGATAGCAACCTCGACTCGCGTTCTCAAGGTACGGCTTCCCGTCGAAACCACGCATCCCCAAGGGGGGAATCCTACACGCTGGCGCGTGTGGCGACTAGCCCCCGCGTTTCCAGTCGGAGAGCTCACGCTCCGCTTCGCGCTTTCCCTCACGGTCAGCGATTGATTTTCGCTTGTCAAACTCCTTCTTTCCACGCCCGAGACCGATCTCCACCTTGCAGCGACCACGGCTCAAATAAAGGCGGAGCGGGATCAACGTGAGACCCTTCACCTTCACCTTGGTTCCAATCGAGATGATCTCTTCCTTATGTAGGAGGAGGCGTCGCGTTCGCTTCGGCTCGTGCTGCTGGCTGGCGGCACCGGGCCACTCGGCAATGTGCATGCCGATCATGCGCGCCTCACCATGTTCAAGCCGAATGTAGGCGTCGCCGATATCTGCCTTTCCGGCGCGGATTGACTTGATCTCCGTCCCCGTCAGCACCACACCCGCCTCAAAGCGGTCAAGAATCTCGTACTCGTGGGAGGCCTTCCGGTTCGAAGACAGCGTCGTACCGTCTGCTACGGCAACCGGCTTCTTCGTGGCCATGAGACCTCCTTGACGCTATGAGATGAGAAAGGGCGCCGGCCGTGCGGCCAGCGCCCTCTCAGAACGTCACCGCTCTCGCGGGCCGGTTAAGCGCCGACCTCACGAGAGGCGGTCGTACAACTGTCTATTGACACTGCACACCACCTCCTTCCGTCTGCCGTAAACGATACGGCGCAGCGGCGCGCGGCGCAAGGGGAGTGTGTCGCGAGGCGGATAGGCCCGCTACTTTAGGAGGTCGAGCGCCTTGGTGAGCACCAGATCGTCGGCCCCCTGGGTTGTGACAGGGGTAACTGGATAGTCCGGGGCGATGCCAACCTTGTGGACCCAGGTGCCGTTCGGCGTGAGCCACTTCGCAATGGTGAGCTTCAACCCTGAACCATCTGAGAGGTCGATGAAGGTTTGTACAACGCCCTTGCCGAAGGTCGTCTCGCCAACGAGCTTCGCCCGCCCACGATCCTGAAGTGCGCCAGCAAGAATTTCGCTTGCAGAGGCACTCCCCTTATTAATCAAAACAATGAGTTTGATTGAAGGGTCTGTTGCAAGGCCTCCGCCATCCGCGCGCGTCTCTGTGCGCTTTCCGTTGCTCGTCTCTTCCATATAAACAACACCATCACCAATGAACTCACTCGCAATAGAGAGCGCAGCGGAGAGATAACCACCAGGGTTATCGCGGAGGTCAAGGATGATGCGCGTGGTGCCTGCATCAATAACCGTCTGGAGCGCGGTGCGGAACTGCTCGGACGCAACCTCACTGAATTCTGCAAGGCGGATGTAGCCAACGGGGTCACCAGCAGCCGTGGAGAGCTGCTTCGGCTCAACGGCTGGGACAACAATGACATCACGAACAATGGAGATATCTTTCGGCGCATCTTCGCCGCGCACCACTGTAATAACCACTGTCGTCCCCTTTGCGCCTCGCACCTTTCGTACTGCGGAGTCAAGCGTCTCACCGTCAACGCTTACGCCGTCAACCGCGGTTACGCGATCACCACTGATGATCCCTGCCGCCTTTGCCGGCGAACCGTCAATTGGCGAGACAACAAGGAGATAGCAGTCTGGCCCAATCGTCGTACAGGAATCACCAGTAGGGCTGCGACTTTCAATGACGGCGCCGATCCCCTCAAAGGTTCCAGAGAGATCTCCGAGCATCACCTCCATCTCTTCACTGGTGAGGTACTGCGAGTACGGATCGTTCAGTGATTCAACGAGCCCCCTGATGGCGCCATCAACGAGCTGCTGCTCTGTCTCGTCGCCAACATGGCGCTGCTCAACGAGGTCCAGAACCTCGTTAAATCGAGAGAGATCGATCGCGCCGCTCGCTCCAGCTGGCGTGCTAGCAGTTGAGCCGTTGTTGTAGCCGAGCGTGTAGACGCCAACCGCAAGCGCGATGGCGAGGAGGAGTGCGCCGGCGCGCGTGACGAGCGGTGGGCGCTTGCTGTTCGTGCCAACGAATCGCTGCTGCATCAATCCCCCTCTTTAGGCTCTCTCGCCAGCTCTGTCACCTACACGTACATCGATGACTACGACCTTAGTTAAGTCGACCTCGTAGAGAGAGTAGCGCGCCGAGGGCGCCGAGTCCGAAACCTGCAATCAGGACGGAGATCGCAACTTGACTGGCGAGGATCGCCGACGTTTCAACAGGGAGGACGCGGAAGAGGTTCAGCATGAGTGCGCTGACACCAGCGCCGAGGATGCCAAAGATGAAGAGGGTGATCAGCGCGCCAACCCCGCCGATGACGAGTCCTTCAAGGATGAAGGGGAGGCGCACCCACGCTGAGGTGGCGCCAACAAGTTGCATGATGGCAATCTCATCACTGCGCGCCATCACCGCCAACCGAATAGCGTTGACAACAACGGCGAGCACCGCGAGCGAGAAACCGATCACCACGATCAGGCCAACTATGCGGAGCGCAGAGGTGACGCTCGCGAGCGATTCAGCGAGTGCGCGACCATCAACGATTCTCGCAAAGAGTGCTGCGGAGGGAAGCTTCGACAGGCTGTCCGCAACGCTCGCAGTTTGGCCGGGGTTATCAAGCGCGATCTCAAAGCTTGGCGGGAGCGGGTTCTCATCAAGCTCTCCGGTGAGATCAGGCTCACCCCGCTCCTTAAGGCGTTCACGGAAGGCGGCGAGCGCCTCATCGGCGCTCACGTAGGTTGCGTCACGCACCCCCTCAACCTTCAGGATCTCCGCACGAAGCCCGGCCGCACGAGCGTCCGAAGCACCCACCTTTAAGTAGGCGATCACCTCAACCTTGGAGTCGGCATAGCTCAGCGCGGCGTCAAGACCCGCACGAATAACAAGGACTGAGGCGAGCACAAGGAGCATCAGTGTCATCGTCATGGTGGCGGCAATCGTTGCAAGACGGTTGCGCACAAGGCCGTTCATCGCGGCGGAGGCGCTCAACTTCAGCAGGCGAGTGTTCTGTGCTCGACTCATCTCTCCCTCACAACCTTCATCTTCTCTTCGCCCTAGCCGACTCGATGATACGTGCCACGCTGTTCATCGCGAATCAGGCGGCCGCCCTCAAGGGCAAGCACACGCCTGCGCAGCGTGGTGACAATGTCGGAGTCGTGTGTTGCAACAAGAACGGTAACGCCGAGCTGATTGATCTGCCCGAGCAGCTCCATGATCTCCCAGCTGATGAGGGGGTCAAGGTTTCCCGTTGGCTCGTCGGCGATGAGGAGTTCAGGGTTGCCAACGATGGCGCGAGCGATCGCCGCGCGCTGCTGCTCACCGCCAGAGAGTGCGTCTGGGTAGCGGTCGGCGAGCTTGCCAAGGCCGACGATACGCAGCGCGCGCTCCACCGCCACCTCAATCTCTTCTGCTGGAGCGCCGGTGACCTCCAGTGCGAAGGCGGTGTTCTCACGCACGGTGCGTCGCTGCAAGAGACGAAAGTCTTGGAAGACCACACCAACGCGTCGACGCAGGTACGGCACTTCACTCGTTGGAAGATCGTGAACTGAGTAGCCGGCTACGTGCACCTCTCCAGCGAAGGGGAGCACGTCGCGCACGAGGAGTCCAACAAGCGACGATTTCCCCGCACCTGAAGGTCCAACAAGGAAGGCGAACTCGCCGCGGTTGAGCGTCAGGCTAACGCCAGCAAGCGCGACATGCCCGCTCGGATAACGGACGCTCACGTCGTTCAGCGAGACGACTGGTGTTTCGCCTTCTCCTACGCTTGTCATATCGGCAAGGTTACTCATCATCAAGCCCGCTCGCTGTGATCGGCGCGCCGATCGCGAGGCGCTCAAGTTCGGCCAAGACGAACGGGTCAAAGTCGCCATCCATCACCCCTGTGGTGTCTGACGTCTGCACACCGGTTCGATGGTCCTTCACCATCTGATATGGATGGAAGACGTAGCTCCGAATCTGGTTCCCCCAGCCAGCAACCACTGTCTCCCCGCGTATCCGCGCCAACTCATCTTCGCGCGCACGAATCTTTAGTTCAATCAACTTTCCGCGCAACATCTTTTCTGCCGTTTCTCGGTTCTGCATCTGTGAGCGCTGATTCTGGCTTGAGACAACGCTATTCGTTGGGATGTGCGTAAGTCGAACAGCAGACTCTGTCTTATTGACGTGCTGACCGCCAGCACCGCTGGCGCGATACGTGTCAACACGAATCTCATCCCAGTTGAGCGTCACTTCTTGGTCGTCTTCAACTTCAGGAACCACCTCAAACATTGCAAAGGTTGTTTGGCGGCGCTTCTGTCCATCAAAGGGAGAGATGCGCACCATGCGGTGGACGCCGCGCTCCGCACGCAACCAACCAAAGACATTTCTTCCGCGAATCTCTAGCGCCACACTACGGTAGCCAGCGCCTTCACCCTCAGTGAAGTCAACGATCTCACTTGCAAATCCGTGTCGCTCCGCCCAGCGCATGTAGGCGCGCAGCAACATTGCAGTCCAGTCACACGCCTCAGTTCCACCAGCGCCGGCCTGGATGGTGACGACCGCATCCGCATCGGCGTATTCGCCAGCAAAGAGGAGCGAGGTGCGCGCCTTTTGGAAGCTGATTTCAAGGGCTGCCGTGCGCACCTCAACTTCGGTGAGGAGCGCCTCGTCGCTCTCGGAGCTTGCGAGCTCGAAGAGTTCACCAAGATCGCGCGCCGATTTGGTGAGTTCCTGCCAGAGGGTGAGCTCTTCACGAAGGCCCTCCGCCTCACGTGCAAGGCGCCGAGCGACCCGCTGGTCATCCCAGAAGCCGGGGGCGAGCATCTGTGACTCAATTGTGGCGAGTCGCGCCGTCTTTGTTACAGGGTCAAAGCCCCCCCGACGTGGCTTCGATCCGACCGAGTAGGTCGCGCAGGCCAGCGGCGTCGACGCTCACTGGGAACGCTCACTCGGTCGCCCGAAGGCGACGACGGGGTCTTGCTGCTTCACGCTCGCGATCGTAGCAGGGGCTATGCCCCGTGACACTTCTTGAACTTCTTACCCGAGCCGCATGGGCAGGCGTCGTTACGCCCCGCCTTCATCTCGCCAGCAGGGGCCCTCGCTGGTGTCATCGGCGCTGCGCCGCTAGCTGGCCCTTCGCTGCCGCCAGATGTTGCCACCGCCACTGGGCGTGGGGCGCGTTGCTCTTGCACCAGGCTGACGCGCAAGACCGCGCGACCGATGCTGACGCGAATGAGCGACTGGAACTCTTCGTACAGCTTGAACGCCTCAATCTTGAATGCGTTAAGCGGATCGATCTGTGCATGCCCGCGCAAGCCAATGCCGCGGCGAAGATCATCAACCTCAGTGAGATGCTCTACCCACAGTTGGTCAATGCTGCGCAAGATGACGGCGCGCTCAACTTTTGGCCACATCTCCTCGCCGATCTCCTGCGCCTTGCGTTCGAGCGCTTCATCTGCAACAGCTGCAACCGCTTCATAGAGGAGCGAATCTTCAACGATCGTTTCCAGCGATGCTGGAGGCTGCACACCAAGTCGCTGCAGTTCTGTTGCAAGTGTGGCGCGGTTCCAATCGCCTGGAAGTCCTGGCGGGCAGTGTGTAGCAGCGAGTGCGCGCACCTCGGCGTGCAGCGCATCTTGAATAGTGAGAGCAAGATCTTCGCCGCGCAACACACGATCACGCTCGCCGTATACGGTGGCGCGTTGCATGTTGATCACGTCGTCAAACTCCACGACGCGCTTGCGCACATCAAAGTTGTAGCCTTCAACGCGTGTCTGCGCACCCTCAATGGTGCGGCTCACCATTGCGGATTCCAGCGCCTGGCTCTCATCAAAGCCGAGGCGATCCATGAGTCCAACTACGCGCTCACCAGCGAAGCGCTTCATCAGGTCGTCTTCAAGCGAGAGGTAGAAGCGCGATGATCCTGGGTCACCTTGGCGACCGGCGCGACCACGCAGCTGATTATCAATACGTCGTGATTCGTGTCGCTCCGTGCCGATGATACGGAGCCCGCCGGCGGCAAGGACAACTTCACGATCGGCTGTGCAGGAGCGCTCCGCCTCTGCGAGCGCCGCGGCGTAGGTCTCCGCATCAACTTCGGCAGGGTTGAGACCCTTAATGCGCAGCGCTTCAGAGGCGAGGCCAGCGGGATTTCCGCCAAGCACAATGTCCGTTCCGCGGCCGGCCATGTTGGTTGCAATCGTCACTGCGCCAGAGCGTCCCGCCTGCGCAACAATCGGCGCTTCACGTTCGTGCTGCTTCGCGTTCAAGACGTTGTGTTTCACCCCTTCGCGCTTCAGCAGTCCTGCAAGGTGCTCAGAGCGTTCAACCGACGTTGTGCCAACAAGCACCGGTTGACCTGCGGCGATGCGCTCCTTGATGTGTTCAATGATCGCCGTATCCTTTGCCCGCTCCGTCCGATACACAAGATCAGGTTCGTCAACGCGAATCATTGGCCGATGTGTTGGAATTGACGTGACGTCAAGCTTGTAAATCTTACTGAACTCTTCCGCCTCGGTCATGGCGGTACCGGTCATGCCAGCGAGTTTGCCGTAGAGACGGAAGTAGTTTTGGAAGGTGATCGTCGCCATCGTTACTGATTCACGTTGGACGCGGAGCCCCTCTTTCGCCTCAATCGCCTGATGGAGTCCCTCCGACCAGCGGCGCCCCGGCATCTTTCGGCCAGTGAACTCATCAACGATGACGATCTCGCCACCCTCAACGATGTAATCGCGATCACGCTTGAAGAGTGCATGCGCCCGAAGTGCCGATTCAAAGTGGCGCGCCATCAGTGGATCACCACCGTAGAGGTTCTCTACGCCGATCATCTTCTCAACCTTGGCGACGCCCTCTTCAGTCGGCGAGACCGCCTTGTCCTTAACGTCAACGAAGTAGTCGCCACCATCTGTGGCCCCTTCTGGTCGCTCGCGAAGGCGAGGGACGAGCTTGGCGAACACTTGATAGAGGTCCTGCGACTCACCCGCCTGACCGCTGATGATTAGCGGTGTTCGTGCCTCGTCAATGAGGATGTTGTCCACCTCGTCCACGATCGCAAAGGCGTGGCCGCGTTGTACGCGCGCTTCGAGCTCGGTGACCATGTTGTCGCGCAGGTAATCGAAGCCGAACTCGTTATTGGTGCCGTAGGTGACGTCTGCGGCGTACGCCTCACGACGGGTGACGGGGCGGAGGCGGGCGGTGCGCTCCTCGCCGCTATGGAAGTCTGCGTCATAGATGTACGAAGTGTCATGGGTGATAACGCCGAGCGAGAGGCCGAGGAAGGCGAAGAGCGGTCCCATCCACTGTGCGTCGCGTCGTGCTAGGTAGTCGTTGACGGTGATCACGTGGACTCCAGCGCCGGAAAGCGCATTCACGGCGGCGGCGAGTGGGCCTACAAGCGTCTTCCCTTCGCCAGTGCGCATCTCTGGAATCTTCCCTTGATGGAGAACGATCGCACCCAAGATCTGCACGTCATACGGACGTAGCTTGATCGTTCGGCGCGCCGCTTCGCGCGCCGCAGCGAGAACTTCTGGGAGTGCCTCCTCAAGTGCGGCGCGTTGCGCGTCGCCGCTCAGCGCGCGAAGCTGCGCAGCGATCGCATCCATTCGTGCGCGGATATCTTCGGCGCTCGCCGCCTCCATCTCATCTGCGCGCGCGTTGACGGCGGTGAGGATGGGCGAGAGGCGACCGATCTCGCGGTCGTTGGAGTCAATAAGACGGGAGAGGAAGCCGAAGACCACGCGTGGCCCCTAGCGCCAGAAGCCGGAGCCGTACCCCAGCATCAAGATGCCAAATGTGAGCGCGCCGAGGACGAGCCAATAGAGCACGCTCGCCGGACGACTCGTCGGGTTCATCTCAGGATTCTTCAGTGGAGCGGCGTTCCATCGCGGGCTGCGCAGTGAGCTGCGCCAGTCGCTGCTCTTCTCTTCTGGATGCGCACTCACCACACCGCGCTCGTCTGGTCGGTGCAACTTCAGCGTCACGACTACTTCGCTCGGCGCTTTGAGTTCTGTCCGCCGCCGTTGCTACCTGGTGACGGGAGTCCGGCATGTTCGCCATCCCAGAAGACCATCTCCTCAGCCATGGAGGCTTCTTTGCCGAAAAGTGCGCCGACCGATTCACCAAGGTGAATGCGCTTGATCGCTTCACCAAATAGTGGCGCGCAAGAGAGGCGCTTGATCTTTGGGCTACTCACGCCAACTGGCATCGGGATGGAGTCGGTGACGACCACCTCGCGCACCGACGATGCGCTGATGCGTTCGATGGCGGGGCCTGAGAAGACGCCGTGTGTTGCGCAGGCGGTCACTTCGATTGCGCCAGCCTTCTCAATTGCGCGGACGGTCTCAATGAGCGTTCCGCCCGTGTCAATCTCATCGTCAACGATGACGACGCGCTTCCCCTTCACGTCACCGATGACGTTGAGAACTTCAGCGTGATCATCATTCCCTTCGCGTCGCTTCTCAACGATCGCGAGTGGCGCGTCGAGCAGTTCTGCAAATGCCCGCGCGCGTTTTGCAAAGCCAAGGTCGGTCACCACTGCAAGGTTCTCGGTGCCGTTCTGTCGGATGTAGTTGGAGAGCATGTGCACCGCCGTGAGTTCATCTACTGGGACGTTAAAGAATCCCTGTAGCTGCCCCTGATGGAGGTCCATGGTGAGAATGCGATTCGCGCCAGCAACCTGCAGCATGTCCGCAACGAGGCGTGCGGTAATTGGGACGCGCGGCTGGTCTTTCTTGTCTGATCGGCCGTAGCCGTAGTACGGGATGACGGCGGTGATGCGTCCTGCTGATGCGCGCTTGAACGCGTCAATCATGATCAGCAGCTCCATGATGGAGCTGCTCACCGGTCGCGAAGTTGGCTGCACGATAAAGACGTCCTTCTCTCGTGCGTTATCAAGGATCTTGACGAAGATATTCTCGTTGGCGAAGGCGAACACGTCCGCCTTGCCGAGCTCGCGTCCGAGGTAGCGCGCGATCTTGCCGGCTAACTCCCGGTTCGCATTCCCCGTGTAGACGTCGACTGAATCTGCCCTCATCGCCGCCCTCCGATCCCTATCGCCGCTTTGTAGGTTTCGTTTTCGCCTTCACCTTAGACGCTGGCTTGCCCTTCCCCTTCGGGACGGTGGTCTTGGGCGGTTTCGGAGTCCCCTTCGGTGCCGCCTTTGTCGCCCCCTTTACCGTAGGGGCTACCCGTGCGGGTGCCTCGTCGCTCTCGCCGCCGGCGTCGCGCTGTGCGAGCCCCGTGCGGAAGGCGGCGATCCCGGCGACCTTATCCCCCTCGCGGAGGGTCATCACGCGGACGCCCTGGGAGCTGCCGTCATTACGGGTGGCGATGCTCTCAAGCTTCGTGCGCACCACCTGTCCTTCGGCACTGATCAGGATCACCTCTTCATCCGCCTCGCTCACCTGGCGAACGGCGACCACTGGCCCCGTCTTGCGCCCTTCGAGCGGAATGAGGCGGACACCCTGGGTGCCGCGATGTTTGCGGCTGAAGGCTTGGACTGGAACGCGCTTCCCGAAGCCCGTCTCTGTAAGGACGAGGAGGTCGGCGCCCGGCTCAACGATGGCAGCGGCAACCACAAGGTCACCCTGTCGGGCGATGCGGATGCCGATGACGCCGCCGGCGGAGCGGCCCATCGGTCGCGCCTCCTTCTCATGGAAGCGGCAGATGCGACCCTGTCGCGTGGCGAGCACGATGTCATCTTCACCAGACGTTGGGATCACCTGCGCAAGCTCATCACCCTTATCCAGCGTGATCGCAATAATTCCTGACGAACGCACCTTCTCAAACTGTTCAAGCGCGGTCTTCTTGACCACACCCTTCTTGGTGGAGAAGGCGAGGTAACCACCTGCGGTGAAGTTCTGCAGGATGACAGTAGCAACTGGAACTTCGCCGGACTCCACCTGCACACCTGGCAGGTTGACGATTGGAATCCCCTTGTTCTGGCGCGACGCGTCTGGGATCTCGTGCACCTTGGTGCTGAAGCAGCGGCCCTTGTTGGTGAAGAAGAATGCCCAGTCGTGCGTGTTCGCAACCTGGAGCGACTTCACCGCATCCTCTTCACGCGTGGTCATGCCGCGCACGCCCTTCCCGCCGCGATGCTGCTGGCGGTAGGCGGTGAGTGGCTGACGCTTGATGTAACCGCGACCACTGATCGTGATCACCACATCTTCGTCGGCAATGAGGTCTTCATCAGACATCTCGCGCGTGGCGTCTTGCGCAATGCGGGTGCGGCGCTTATCGCCGAACTTCTCCTTCAACTTGGCGTACTCCGCGGCGATGATCTTGGAGACGCGCTTCGGATTAGCAAGGATATCTTCGAGCTCCTTGATCAACCCAAGGACTTCCAGATACTCGTCTTCAATCTTCTTGCGCTCAAGTGCGGCAAGCCGGGCGAGGCGCATGTCCAAGATTGCCTGCGCCTGCAGTTCGCTGAGCTTGAACTTCGCCATCAACTGTTCGCGCGCAACGTCAACATCTGCTGCGGCGCGGATCGTCTTGATCACGGCATCAAGGTTGTCCAGCGCAATCTTCAAGCCCTCCAAAATGTGCGCGCGCTCGCGCGCCTTCTTGAGATCAAACTCGGTGCGGCGCCGGACGATAATGCGGCGGTGCTCAATGTGGTGCTGCAAGACGGATTTCAGTGAAAGCGTCTGCGGCTGGCCGTCAACGAGTGCGAGCATGTTCATGCTGAATGCGGCGCGGAGCGGGGTGAGCTTCAACAGTTTGTTGAGAACCTTGTGCGGATTCCCGTCGCGCTTCACCTCAACGTAGATGCGCATTCCGTCGCGGTCGGACTCGTCGCGTAGATCAGCGATGCCGTCGATACGTCCCTCCTTGACGAGGTCGGCGATCTTCTCAACGAGTGACGCCTTGTTCACTTGATACGGAAGCTCATGGATGATGATGGCGGTGCGGTCGCCGCGCGCCTCTTCAAAGGTGGTCTTCCCTTCAACAACTACGCGACCGCGGCCGTGCGCATACATCTGGCGGATCGCGTCAACGCGCTCCAGCTTTCCGGTGAGCGGGTTCTTGACGTTGTCATAACGGTAGAGGACGCCGCCCGTTGGGAAGTCGGGTGCAAGGACGAAGGCGCTCAACTCCTCAGCGGTGAGGTGTGGGTTCTCTACAAGTGCGATCGCCGCGTCCGCAATCTCGCCAAGGTTGTGCGGCGGAATGTTGGTGGCCATACCAACGGCAATTCCGGATGAACCGTTGATGAGCAGGTTCGGCATGCGCGATGGAAGGACGCTCGGCTCCTTCTGCGTGCCGTCGTAGTTCGGTGTGAAGTCAACCGTCTCGTTGTCAATGTCGGCGAGCATCTCGCCGGCGATTGCGGTGAGTCGCGCCTCGGTATAGCGCATTGCGGCGGCGGAGTCGCCGTCAACGGAACCGAAGTTTCCCTGTCCATCAACGAGCGGGTGACGCATGGAGAAGTCTTGCGCCAGTCGGACGAGTGCGTCATAGAGGGCGCCGTCGCCGTGCGGGTGGTATTTACCCATCACCTCGCCCACGATCGCGGCGCACTTGCGGTAGGCGGAGCTGCCGGAGAGGCCCATCTCACCCATCGTGTAGAGGATGCGGCGGTGGACCGGCTTGAGGCCGTCACGCACGTCTGGAAGGGCACGCGCCACGATCACGCTCATGGCGTAATCGAGGTAGCTCGTGCGCATCTCGTCTTCAATGCGAATCGACTTGACGGTGGTGACGCTAACGCCGTTCGGGCTAATCCCGTCAGCGCCGTTATCTACGGTCTTATCTGCCATCTCGTCACCCCCTTTCTTTCTGCTCTATATCGCGTATTAAATGTCGAGGTTCTGGACCTTGCGCGCCTCGGCCTTGATGAAGTCGCGGCGCGGCTCAACACGCTCGCCCATCAACATCTCGAAGATCTCGTTCGCCGCGGCCGCATCTTCAATGCGTGCCTGCAGGAAGACGCGGTTCTCTGGATTCATTGCCGTCTCCCAGAGTTGTTCGGCGTTCATCTCGCCGAGCCCCTTGAAGCGCTGCACGTTGACGTTCTTCGCCTTGAATGAAGCAACAGCGGCGTCGCGCTCCTTCTCTGACGATGCATATTTCGTCTCCTTGCCGGTGCTGATGCGATACAGCGGTGGCTGCGCAATGTAGAGGTAACCCGCTTCAATGATCGCTGGCATGTAGCGGTAGAAGAAGGTGAGCAGCAGCGTGCGAATATGCGCGCCGTCTACGTCTGCGTCGGTCATGATGATGACGCGGTGGTAGCGCAGCTTGGCAAGGTCAAAGGAGCTGCTGCTGTCTTGAATCCCTGCGCCGAGCGCAACAATCAGCGTGCGGATGTTGTCGCTCCCCAAGATCTTGTCGATGCGCGCCTTCTCTACGTTGAGCAACTTGCCGCGCAGCGGGAAGATTGCCTGGAAGCGGCGATCGCGTCCCTGCTTTGCAGATCCACCGGCCGACTCGCCCTCCACAATGTAGAGCTCTGACTTCGCCGGATCGCGCTCTTGGCAGTCGGCGAGCTTTCCTGGAAGTGCGCTTCCCTCAAGTGCGCCCTTGCGCAACACCAAGTCGCGTGCCTTGCGCGCCGCTTCGCGACCGCGCGCCGCGTTCAGCGCTTGGCGAATCACCTCTTTACCGTCGCCCGGGTTCTCTTCAAGGAACTGCAGTACACCAGCGTTCACCGCGGTCTGCACGATCCCCTTCACTTCGGCAGTGCCGAGCTTCGCCTTGGTCTGTCCTTCAAACTGTGGGTCAACAAGTTTGACGGAGATAACAGCGGTGAGACCTTCACGCACATCTTCACCGGTGAGGTTCGGATCGTTGTCCTTGATCGCGCCATTCTTGCGGCCCCAGTCGTTCAGCGAGCTGGTGAGTGCGGCGCGAAATCCGGTGACGTGCGTTCCGCCATCAACG
>CALMIH010000019.1 GCA_937864085.1 uncultured Chloroflexota bacterium | reverse complement strand
TACACAGAGCACGCGTCGTATCCTGCCGCCACTATTGCGCTAGGAAGATCACTACGCAGTTTAACGAACATCACGAACGATCCGCGTATCGTTTCATCTACCCGGAATTCGGCCTGCTGTCCTAATTCAGGACACGGCCCGGCCATGACCGTACGGTCGCTATACTTCATAGTGAATCCTTATTCTCGTCTATCAGGTCAGCGATCTCCTTGAACGATGATCCGCTGTCGTTAGCCGCGGCTAGACTGGCGTACCTCATGTCACCGATATGCGTTCTTGTGAGCCGGCCATCTGCTGTGCGCATACCAGCCCACTCCATCACCTTTCCGGGGAGCGCAGCGGCGACGGTGCCGAAACGTTCAGCGCCGAAGAGGGTGAAGAGGATGACGGAGAGGTTGTAGACGATCGGCCCAATCGACGAGGCGAAGAAGCGCTCGTTCGCGGCGCTCCAGACACTCGCCACCGCAACGATTCCAAGGCCGAGCGATGAGGGGGCGAGGATCCTGCTCAGCTGCGCCACCTCCTCGCGCTGTGCCGCGCTGATCCCGGGCGCGAGAAGTTCGGCGAGTCCACCAGCAAGGAGGAGCGCTGCGACTGCGATCACGAGCGCAAGGGCTCCGAAGATCAGGAAGATCGCGCTCATGATGCGACGCGCGCGAAGATCATCGCCCTCGCTGCGCAGTCGAACCACGAGCGGCACGAGAACGCTCGAGAGTGGCCCGGCTGCGATCAACTGGTAAATGATGTCGGGGACCTTGAAGGCGGCGAGGTATGGATCGAGTCGTCCATCCGCACCAAACGCGGCGACGAGGACGATCAGCCGCACCCAGCCGAGCAGGCGTGACGCCAGCGCCGCGCCGGAGAGGAGCGCGCTATTCCGAACCGCCTGCCCGCTCATCGGCTACGCGTCCCTCTTTGCGGCGCGCCGAGCGCGAGGGTGGGCCGACGCATAGAGACCGCGCAGCCGCGCCGTGGAGACGTGGGTGTAGACCTGCGTCGTGCCGAGGCTCTCATGGCCGAGCAGCTCCTGCACCACGCGCAGATCCGCACCGCCATCCAAGAGATGCGTTGCGAACGAGTGACGGAGGGTGTGCGGATGAAAGGCGGCTGGGAGGCCGGCGCGGACTGCGGTCTCATTGAGTCGCGCACGCGCACCACGCTCCCCGAGCGACGTACCGTTGCGATTGAGGAAGAGTGCATCACTTGACGTGGCAGACGCCCTGAGCAACTCAGGTCGGCCGTCTGCAAGGTAGCGCTTCAGTGCGCTGATGCACGGTGTGCCAAATAGTGCAACGCGCTGCTTCTCTCCTTTTCCAGTGACGCGGACCTCACCGCGCGCCAAGTCGAGGTCGCGCACGCGAATCGACACAACCTCTGCGATGCGCAGCCCAGCGCCGTAGAGGAGTTCAACGAGTGCGGTGTCACGCAGCGCGAGCGCTGGCGAATCGGCCGAGGCGGCGGTCTCAATGAGGCGCGTCACCTGTTCAGCACTCAGCACATCGGGGAGGCGGCGTTCACGTTGTGGGCGTGCAAGCGCTTGAAGTGGATCTTTGGCCACACTCCCCTGTCGCACCCAAAAACGATAGAAGGTTCCCAGCGCAGCAAGCCGCTGCTGGACGGTGGAGCGCTGTGTCCCTTCGCTAATGGCTGCGACATAGCGGCGCAGGTCCGTTCGTTCTGGGGCGCGCCAATCGATTCGCTCCGCATCGCACCATGAGAGGAAGCGCTCAACAACGGTGCGGTACGAGCGGCTCGTTGCTGGGGAGAGTGTCCGCGCGCCAAGGTGTTGCATGAAGGTGGCGACACGAGGATCAGATGCGACCGCCGCGCGTCGCGCCACTGGAGCCGGCTTCCGGCCCCCCGTCATCAGGTCGCCTCGTCCTCTGCGCCAGCTGCGTCACTCGCCGACGGCTCAGCGGCGGCAACCGCCGCGGCGGCAGGGATGCGCTTCGGCTTCCCCTTCGACTTCACAGTGCGAGCACGTGATGCAACCTTCGCCTTATTCCCCGTCGCCTTCGCCTTACCGTCAGCGGCGACGCGGCGTCCACGCTTCGGCGCAAAGGCGAGCGGATCTGCCGTTCCACCTGCAATCACCAGCCCGACGAGCTCACCCTCAGGGAGATCGACGCGCGCACCGCAGCGGGTGCAGATTCCACCCTCATCATCTTTACCAATCGTGGCGCCGCACTCGGCGTGCGTGGCACCCGTCGGACGTGGGCGAATCGTCTTGCACTCTGGATAGCGATCGCATGAGTAGAAGTAGGTATTGCGCTTGTTGTTTCGGCGCGGGCGCAACTTCCCGCCATGCTCACCGCCGCAGACTGGGCAGAGTGCCTCAAAGGCGAGGCGGAACTCCTCTGGCACCTCAGCCTTCGGGATGAACTTGCACTCTGGGTAACGATCGCAGCCAAGGAAGTAGCCGAAGCGGCTGCGCCGCTGCGCCATCTTCCCCCCGTGCTCAGCGCCGCACTGTGGGCACGGGAGGCCAGCGCCTTCAAGGGTGGGGACATCACTGCCAGGTGTGTCATCGCCGATTACCTTGGAGAGCGACTTCCGTTCGGAGTGCTCCGGGTAGAGACTGCAGGCGAGGTACCAGCCGAAACGGCCGAGACGCTCCTCCATGGGGTGGTCTTGCGAGCACTTCTCTTCGCTCGGTCGACTGCGATAGTCCCCCGCACCAATGCTCGTCGCCTTCTCTGTCACCAGGGGCTCAAATGCTGCCCAGAACTTCCCGAGCACTTCGCGCCAATCGGCGCGTCCTTCAGCAACCGCGTCAAGCTCCTCCTCCATTCCGGCAGTGAAGCCGAGGTCAACGAAGGCGGTGAAGTGCGTCGTCAGAAGATCGCAGACCGTCTCACCGAGTCGCGTCGCGCGCAGTCGGTTCTCGCGATCACGGTCAACGTACTCGCGCTCCTGGATGCGCTCAATGATCGCCGCATATGTTGATGGGCGGCCGATCCCATGCTTCTCCAACTCCTTCACCAGCGTCGGCTCGGTGAAGCGTGGCTCTGGCTTCGTCTGGTGGGCTACCGCTTCAGCGGTTGCAACCTCACCCTTTGAGCCCTCTGGAAGATCTGGCAGCTGCGCCTCTGCATCTTCCTCTTCGTCGTCTCTCCCTTCCAGATAGACGGCGGTGAATCCTGGTTCAAGGGTCCGCGTCGCGTTGGTCTTCAGGCGATCCTCGCCGACGCTCCAGAAGAGTGTGGTGGTCGCAGAGAGCTTGTCTGGCATCTGCGATGCGATCGCGCGGCGCCAGATCAGCGTGTAGACCCTCAGCTCGCGGTCATCAAGGTAGGCCGCAACCTCTTCTGGGGTGCGATGGAAGCTTGTCGGTCGAATCGCTTCGTGCGCCTCTTGTGCGTTCTTTGACTTGGAGGCGTACTGTCGTCCGCCATCAACCACCGCCTCGGCCCCGAAGCGTGCGCGAATCACCTCCGCCGCTTCGCTAATCGCCTGCTGGCTCAGCGTTGGTGAGTCGGTGCGCATGTAGGTGATCAGACCGGTGCGCTCGCCGCCAATGTCAACACCTTCGTACAACTTCTGCGCGAGCTGCATCGTGACGCGTGAACGGTAGCCGTGCTTGCGTCCCGCCTCCTGCTGCAGTGTTGAGGTGGTGAACGGCGGAACGGGGCGCTGCTTTCGCGTGCTCTCGTTGCGCTCCGTGACAGTTGCCACTCCACCCGTAACGCGCGCAACGGCGGCTGCGGCAACCTCAGGTTCCACCTCAAGGTTCTCCCCCTTTGGCCCAACGAGGCTCGCCGGGATGATGAGCTCAGGGTCAGCAGCGGGACGCACCCCAAGTTCTACGGTGCTGTAGTGACGCGGGATGAAGGCGCGAATCGCGCGCTCACGCTCAACCACAAGGCGAAGGGCAACCGACTGCACGCGCCCGGCAGAGGAGCGCGGCGCAACCAGGCGCGAGAGGAGTGGAGAGAGCTTGTAACCGACAAGTCGATCGAGGATACGACGCGCTTGCTGGGCGTTAACCAGATCAAGGTTAATCCCGCGCGGGTGGCTAAAGGCGTCAAGGATCGCCCCCTTTGTGATCTCGCTGAAGGTGACGCGGCGCCGATCCGCCTCTGGGATCTCCAGCGCTTCGGCAAGGTGCCAGGCGATCGCCTCCCCTTCACGATCAAGGTCGGTGGCGAGCCAGATCGCCTCCGCACCCTTTGCGGCGCGGCGAATATCGGCGAGACGCCCCTCCTTCTCCTCAATGATCTCGTAGTGCGGAGTAAAGCCGTTCTCCACATCCACCGCCAGGCTACCGAGCCCCTTTGCAGGCTTCGGTGCCGGAGGGTCCCCCTTCTTCCGCTTCGGCCGCTTCGCGGCGACGCTCCCCTTCGCTGCACGGCGCGACTTCTGCGGGAGGTCGCGAACATGGCCGTAGGAGGCGATCACGCGATAATCGGAACCTAGATAGCGCTCGATCGTGGCCGCCTTCGCCGGCGACTCCACGATCACAAGGTTCTTCGTTGCAGCGTTACTCATGCGCGAGAGCGTAGCACCGCCCCTTCACAACCCCTCCAACGCCCCCCTCGCTGCTCGATTAAGCCCTGCGCCGCCAAGAGCGTCAGCGCCGCTGGGAGGGCCGCCTCCACCCCCAGGCTGAGGTCGAGGAGATCCCCTTCAGCGAGACCAGCGGCGCCCGCCCCTGCGAGGCGCTGGTGGCGATTGAGAGTGGCATCTCCGCATGCTGCACGTGGCAGCGTACGGCGAAGGTATTCGGGCTACTCCCCGAGCGTGGCGATATGTGAGATGAGCGCGGCGGACCAGCCTTCGAGCTCACCCGCCCGAGCGACAGCACTCTCGACCGAAACGAGGGAGCCGGCGAGCTTCTCGCGCTCGCGCACGGCGATCTCAGCGCTGGAGAGTTCGGCAAGGAAGACGATGCCGAGGTGGACGCGGCCGACATCATCGCCGTCATCATTCAAGAGGCCGAGCGGTGTAAATCGCGGGAGCGCTGCCGTCTCAACCTCTTCCCTCCACTCGCGTTCAAGCGCGGCGAGGATGCCACCATCGTCAGCACCGATATGTCCGCCAACACCGAATGAGGCGCGACCGTGGAGGCGTTTATCACTCCCCCCAGCAAGACGATCCATCCAGAAGAGTTGGCGCTCTCCTTCAGCGGTTCGGTGAAGCGCGATCGCATAGGGGATCGGCTGCTTCCACCCAGGATCCAACTCGAGCTCGCGTCGTGGCCGTGGGCTCCCCACGCGATCGAGTCGGGCAATCTCCACAAGGCCGCCTTCAACCGACGTGAAGCGCTTGAAGCCGCGCCAAGCACCGTCAGAGAGCGCCGCGTCGCGGGGGATCCCAATGATCATCTCATCCGCACCGCGCGCGAGCGGGTCAGCGGATGCGCTCAATCGATCTCCTTCAGTGTCTCTCGCGCCTCCGCAAGACGCGCGCGAATATCGGTGCGGCCGACAAGTGGATCGTTCTCTGCTGCGGCGAGTCGCGCATCCCAACGCTCCAGCTCATCGCGGAGTGCGCGCAGACGGCGCCGCACTTCACGCGCGTTCGTTGCAAGAATGTCGGCCCCCATCTCCTCTGAGCCACGAGCCAACCGAGTTGCCGAGTTCCAGCCGCTACTCGCAAGCAGGTGGGAGACGCGCCAGCCATCCGCCGCCTGACCCTGCTCCCCTTGTGAGACGGCGCTGACGAGCGCCGCTGCGAGGAGGAGCGGGAGGTGGCTCACCGCGGCGGTGGCGGCATCGTGCAGATCTGCATCCATGGTGACCGGGCGTGCGCCGCAACTTGATGCGAGTCGCTCAACCAGCGCCGCTGCGCTGCTCGCGCCGTGATGATCTGGCACCACCACCCACGGTCGGCCCAAGAAGAGACTCCCGTCAGCGGCGGCGCATCCCGTCTCGGTACTCCCCGCCATCGGATGGCCACCGCAGAATCGCAGGTTCCGCTTCGCCGCCTCCGCCATGATCCAGCGCTTTGTTGAAAGGACATCGGTGACTACCGCACCCTCAGCGAGTCGGCCAGAGCGACGGCAGATGACGAGCTCGTCAAGGATGCTCGTCGCCGCAACCGGCGGGGCGCAGATGACAACGAGTGCGGCACCATCAACCGCCTCAGCGATCGTGCGTGCTACCTGGTCAACAGCACCAGCATCTAGCGCGGCGCGCGGTCCGAGCGAGCTCGGCGTCCACGCCGCAATCTCAACGCCGTTCGAATCGAGTGGTCCAGCACCGGAGGGATCTTCGCGGAGCGCCTTGGCGATCGATCCACCAATCAACCCAAGACCGAGGAGTGCGACGCGCACGGACCGCTCAGCGAAGCGCGGCGACCGCGTCGAGCGCGCGGATCACGGCGCGAATGCCACCCTCAAAGTTGCCAAGATCCATCGACTCATTCGGCGCGTGGGCGTTATCGTCTGGCGGCGTGAAGCCGAGCAGCACCACGGGGAGTGAGAGCTCGCGCTGGAAGAGCGCCGCGATCGGGATTGAGCCACCTTCACGGATGTAGAGCGGGTCGGCGCCGAAGGTTTCCTTAAGTGCACCCGCTGCAGCCTTCAGGTACGGATCGCCGAGTGGCGTCAGGAATGGGTATCCGTTTCCAAGGTTCTTCACCTCCACCTGAAGACCGCGTGGCGCAGCGGCCTTCAGCGCTGCCTCAACCTGCAGCGCGATCTTCGCGGGGTCCTGCGCCATCACCAGGCGGCAGGAGATCTTTGCGTGCGCATGCGCTGGAATAATTGTCTTACTCCCGTCGCCCGTGAAGCCGCCCCAGATACCGTTCACGTCAAGCGTTGGTCTCCCGCCGCGTCGCTCCACGGTGCTGTAGCCAGACTCACCTTGTGGCGCTCCTGCCGCAATGTTCGCGAGATATGCCGACTCATCAAACGGGAGCGCGGCGAATGCGGCGCGATCCTCAGGGCCGAGCTCCACCACGTCGTCATAGAAGCCGGGGACGGTGATGTGGCGGTTCTCGTCATGGAGCGAGGCGATCATGGCGGCAAGCGCGTTCGCCGGATTGATGACGGAGCCACCGTAGCTGCCAGAGTGCAGGTCAACTTCGGAGTTACGCACATCCACCTGCATGTAGGTGATCCCCCGCAGTCCCACGGTGAGTGCCGGCAGGTTCCCTTCAAAGAAGCCAGAGTCGCTGATGATCACGGCGTCAGCGCTACAGCGCTCAGGGTTCGCCGCCATCCAGCGCTCAAGGTTCACCGAGCTTGACTCCTCTTCGCCCTCAAAGAGGTACTTCACGTTGACGGGAAGTTTGCCGCGCGTGCTGAGGAGCGCCTCAAGCGCGGCGAGGTGAATGACGATCTGTCCCTTGTCGTCGGCGGAGCCACGACCGAGCATGCGACCGTCACGAACGATCGGCTCGAACGGACTCGTCTTCCAGAGGTCGAGCGGGTCGCCAGGCTGCACATCGTAGTGCCCGTAGATGACGATCGTTGGCAGCTTTGGATCTTCGATTCGTTCACCAACAACGATCGGGTGTCCTCCCGTCTCGCTCACCTCAACGCGCTGCGCACCGATACGACGCAGTTCGGCGGCGAGCCACTCCGCCGCCTTACGGCAGTCAGTGGCGTGTGCTGGGATCGCAGAGACACTCGGGATGCTCAGGAACTCTACGTAGCGCTGCATCCGTGCCGTATGCGCGGCAACGATCTGTGCCTCCTCTAGGCCGCTCAGTGGCGTCCAGGCGAGCGTTGGTGCGTACGCCATTAGGCGGGCTGCCCTGCGGCCGCCCCTCCCGTAGCTGGCTTCGCACCCTTCGCCGCTTCGGCCGCAGCCGCCTCAACCTCTTCCTTCGTTGGGATACTGATCCCAGCGGAGCGGAGTCGAGCGACCAGATCTGAATACGCGGCAGGCTTCGCTGGGAGATCGGAGAAGAGCGTCTCAAAGGCCTCCCCCTCAACGGTCTCCTCAGAGATCAGCTTCGCCGCCAAGGCGTCTAGTCGATCACGATGCTTCGTCAGCACCTCGAGCGCTCGCGCCGCACCACGATCGATGATCGCGCGAACCTCTTCGTCAATCTGCTTAGCAACAGCATCTGAGTAGTTCTTCTGCTCAGACATCTCGCGCCCGAGGAAGATCATCTCGTCCTGTCGACCGAGCGTCACCCTGCCGAGCTTCTCGGACATGCCGAAGCGCGTCACCATCTTGCGTGCAAGATCGGTCGCCTTCTCAATATCGTTGGATGCCCCCGTTGTGGTGTCGCCGAAGACGAGCTGCTCTGCTACGTTGCCACCGAGCATGGCGGCAATCTTGTCCTCAAACTCACTCTTGCTCTGCAGATAGCGATCCTCCGTTGGCAGGTTCATCGTGTAGCCGAGCGCCATGCCGCGGCTAATGATGGTCACCTTGCTCACCGGGTCGCACTTCTCAAGGATGCGGCCGACAACGGCGTGACCACCCTCGTGATAGGCGATGATCTGCTTCTCAGGCTCAGTGATCAAGCGGCTCTTCCGCTGTGGACCCGCCATGACACGGTCGAGCGCCTCGGCAAACTCGTCCATCCCAACGACGCGCTTGCTGCGACGTGCGGCCAAGATCGCCGCCTCATTCATCAGGTTTGCAAGGTCGGCGCCAGAGAATCCTGGCGATCGGCGTGCGATCTCTTCAAGGTTCACCGTCTTGTCGAGTGGCTTCCCCTTCACATGCACCTTCAAGATGGCGAGTCGCCCCTTAAGGTCTGGGCGATCAAGGATCACCTGGCGGTCAAATCGACCCGGTCGCAGCAACGCTGGATCGAGCACATCTGGTCGGTTCGTTGCGGCGATGATGATCACGTTGGTCCCCGTCTCAAAGCCGTCCATCTCCACAAGGATCTGGTTCAACGTCTGCTCGCGCTCATCGTGTGATCCACCGAGACCAGCGCCGCGCTGTCGACCGACCGCATCAATTTCGTCGATGAAGACGATGCATGGCGAGTTGCGCTTCGCCTGCTCAAAGAGGTCGCGCACGCGCGAGGCACCAACGCCAACGAACATCTCAACGAATTCAGATCCAGAGATGCTGAAGAAGGGCACCCCCGCCTCGCCAGCAACGGCACGCGCAAGGAGTGTCTTCCCGGTTCCTGGCGAACCGATCAGAAGGACGCCCTTCGGAATCTTTGCGCCCAGTAACGCGTACTTGGCAGGATTTGCAAGGAAGTCCTTGATCTCCTCAAGTTCGGCGATTGCTTCATCCGCGCCGGCAACATCTGCAAAGGTGTTTTGTGGAACATCGTTATCTTGCAGTTTCGCCCGAGATTTTCCAAAAGAAAAGACTTTGTTTCCGCCTTGAGCATTGCTCATTAAGAAGAAGAATAAGAAGCCAATTAGAAGTATTGGGAAGATTGAAAATAAGAAAGAGACGAGTAAAGATTGAGTCGGAACGCTAACGTTCCACCCCTTTGGTGGTGGATTCCCCGTTAAAGCATCCACAATCGTTGGCTCTTGGCGGGCAACATATGAAGCTTCAACTTTATTTGCACCATTAATCAAAGATCCCGGCTTAAGAATCAATTGCAGCTTCTGAGATTTATCAATTACAAGGGCAGATTCACC
>CALMIH010000018.1 GCA_937864085.1 uncultured Chloroflexota bacterium | reverse complement strand
GGGGTGGCGCACGCCCTGTGGCGCACACCCCGCTGCGGCGCTAGGATCCACTCATGTCAAGACAGTTCGTGATCCAGCTCGCGCATAAGCCAGGCTCCCTCGCCGCGCTCTGCCGCGAACTCGAGGCGAAGTCCGTCGACCTGAAGGCGATCGGCGGCGGCGGCGTTGGTGAACACGGCCACGTCATCCTGAAGACCGCCGATGACGCCGCAACGCGCGAGGTGCTGAAGGCGGGCGGATATGAATTCATTGAGGGTGACTCCGTCCTGGCAGAGGTTGATGACAAGCCGGGCGGCATGCTCTCCGTCCTTGAGCGGCTCTCAAACGCTGGGGTGAACGTCTATGGGCACCTCTTCACCGGGCGATGGGGCGATCGCGCCACCTTCTCATTCGTTGTTGATGATCCAGAGAAGGCGCGCGCCGCACTCGAGAAGGCGTAACTCAACCGCAACGCCACAGGCGTCACCTTCAGCTCACGCCTTACCGATAAACTCCAGAATCTTCTCAACCGCATCCTGATAGCGCAGCGTTGCGAATGGATGATGGTTGAACCCTTCAAGTGGCTGATAGCGGACCCTGCCGAGCGAGCCGATCGGCTGGCACCACTCCGGTCGCACCAAGCGATCGCGCGTCCCGTGAATCACTAGCGTTTCAACTGGGAAGTCACCGCCGCGTGCAACCACAGCCCGCGCCGCGCGTTGCGCGCGGAATGCTTCATCACCGAGTCGAGTCGTGACGGCGTGAAGGTAAGGTGGCGGCTCTGGATCTTCGTTCGGCAGTCGCTCTCCAGGATCCGTGTCTGCGCCAATCCCCGTTGGAATGCGCAGCAGCGGCACGATGCGAGAGAGAAGCGGCGCGGCGAGACGCTTCCACGTGGCGACCTCTGCCTCAAGTGCTGGGGCCGAGAGGACTAGCTTGTCCGGCGTAATACGCCCTGCAGCAGCTGCGCCGAAGGCGATCAGGCCGCCCATGCTGTGCGCCACAACGACAAGTGGGCGACCCTCACTTTTGAGCGCATCAACCTGCTCGGTGAGATCGTCGTGATATCGACTCCAACGTGAGACGTAGCCGCGCGGGCCCTCAGAGCGCCCGTGCCCACGGAGGTCCCAAGTGACCGTCCGCCAGCCAGCCTGTGCGAAGGCGCGTGCCGCCTGGATGTAGCGCGAGGAGTCCTCGCCAATCCCGTGCCCGAGGAGGAGGTCGCCAACCGGCGCAGCCACCGGGCGGTAGACACGGCGATAAAGCAGCAGACCGTCGCTCGCGCGGAAGGGGTCAAGCTCGATCTTTACCGCATCCATCGCCAGGATCCTACACTTAGGGGGGCAGACCGCAAGCATCTAGATTCGGAGGCTGGGATGAGTGACGCAAAGGGTGCAGGGATCCGCAGCGAGCGCGACTCGTTCGGCGCCATTGACGTGCCGAGCGAGCACCACTGGGGGGCGCAGACGGCTCGGTCGCTGCATCTCTTCGCCATCGGCGAGGAGGAGATGCCGCGACGTATCATCAGCGCCCTCGCCCTAGTAAAGCGCGCCGCCGCAGAGACGAACGCCGAACTCGGCCTCCTTCCGAAGGAGAGTGCGACGCTGATCGTCAAGGCGGCAGATGAGATCCTCTCTGGCAAGCTCGCCGATGAGTTCCCGCTCTCCGTCTGGCAGACCGGCTCAGGGACGCAGAGCAACATGAATGTCAACGAGGTGATCGCTTCGCGTGCAAATGAGGCAGCCACAGGGACGCGCGGCGGGAAGAGCCCGATCCATCCGAACGATCACGTCAACCTCTCGCAATCCTCCAACGATGTCTTCCCCACCGCGATCCACATCGCAGCGGTGCTCGCAATCAGTGAAGAGCTGCTCCCCGCGCTGAAGCAGCTCCAGACATCCGTTGCGTCGAAGGCTGCCGCCTGGTCCGACATCGTCAAGATCGGTCGCACGCACCTGCAAGATGCGGTGCCACTCACGCTCGGGCAGGAGTTCGGCGCTCATGCGTCGGCGCTCACGGCGAACCTCGAACGCATCAGCGCCGCCACCGCTGGGCTGCACCCGCTCGCGCTCGGCGGTACCGCCGTAGGGACTGGGCTGAATAGCCACCCAGACTTTTCTGCAAGCGCAATCAAGAAGATCGCTGCTGCCTCAAAGCAGCCATTTGTTGGTGCAACAGATAAGTTTGCGGCGCTTGCAGGCCAAGAGCCAACGCTGCAGCTCTCCGCAACGCTGCGGACACTTGCCGCAACGCTGACAAAGCTCGCCAACGACGTGCGCTGGCTCGCCTCCGGTCCGCGCGCCGGCCTTGGCGAACTGAGCATTCCAGAGAATGAGCCTGGATCCTCAATCATGCCCGGGAAGGTCAACCCAACCCAGGCCGAAGCACTCACCATGGTCTGCGCGCAGGTCTACGGCCTTGATGCGGCGATCGCCTTCGCGGCGAGCCAGGGGAGCTTCCAGCTGAATGTCTACAAGCCGCTGATCGCGCACGACCTGCTGCTGCAGATTCGACTCCTCGCCGACGCCTCGCGCTCCTTTGCGCTGCACTGCATTGATGGCACGGAGCCGAACCGCGAGCGGATCGGCGAGCTACTGAACGCATCACTCATGTTGGTGACAGCGCTGACGCCGGCGATCGGCTACGACAAGGCGGCGGAGATTGCGAAGAGCGCTCATGCGAGTGGCGCTACGCTACGCGAGACAGCGCTGAAGCTCGGCTATGTGAGTGCCGAGGAGTACGACAGGCTGGTACAGCCGGCGAAGATGACAGGGCCGCAGCGATGAGCCCAACGATGGATTCAAAGCGGCTCCACATCGGCGTCCTCACAGGCGGAGGCGACTGCCCAGGACTTAACCCTGCGATCCGTGCCGTTGTGCGGCGCGCCGAGTCTGGCGGTCATCACGTCACCGGCATCATGGATGGCTGGGCTGGACTTGCGAGTCCTGCGGCAACGCTGACCCGACCGCTTGACCGTAGCGAGGTGCGTGGCATCCAGACACGCGGCGGCACGATCATCGGATCCAGCCGCACCAATCTACTTAAGCGCGAGGGTGGACTTGATGCGGCAGAGGCGTCAATCAAGAGCCTTGGACTGGATGCGCTCGTTGTCATTGGTGGTGACGACACCCTCTCCGTTGCGGCGGGCCTTGCGAAGCGTGGCGCCGCCGTGGTGGCAATCCCGAAGACGATGGATAACGACGTCTGGGGGACAGAGGGCTGCCTCGGCTTCGACACCGCCGCCAACATCGTCACAGAGGCACTCGACCGCATCCAGACCACCACCTCATCGCACCACCGTGTTGCCGTTGTTGAGGTGATGGGGCGAGATGCGGGCTGGGTCGCCGCATGGGGCGGACTCGCTGGCGGCGCCGATGCGATCCTCGTCCCCGAGTCACCAGTCGACTCCACCGAGATTGATCGACTCGTTGAACTTGTCACGCGGCGCCGCAACTACGCCACCGGCGCATCCGTGATCGTGGTCTCCGAAGGGGTGCAGCTGCCAGAGGCGCTGCTCAACTTGAGCGGCGACGTCCCGCGCGATGAGTTCGGTCATCCACGCTTGGACAAGATCGCCGTTGGCGATGCGATCGCCGCGATCCTTGAAGAGCGGACCGGCCTTGAGGTGCGCTGCACCAGGCTCGGCCACCTGCAGCGTGGCGGTCCCCCATCTGCCGCCGATCGCGTACTCGGCGCACGCTACGGCGTTGCCGCCGTTGACGCGCTGGAGACGGGACGCTGGGGCGTGATGGTCGCACTTCGCGCCGGTGAGATCGTTGAGGTTCCGCTCGCCGAAGTTGGCGGAAAGAACCGCCCACTCGACGCAAGCTATCTGCGCATCTTTGATTCACTCGCCTGATCGTGGCGACACTCATCCTGGTCCGCCATGCACGCACCGCGGAGACGGGGAGCCTCCTCAGCGGCAGAAAAGCGGGCATCCCGCTCAGCAAGCAGGGCGTCCGCGAGGCAAGGGCGCTCGGGGAGCGCCTCTCCAGCATTCCACTCGCTGGGATCATTAGCTCTCCAATGCAGCGCTGCCTTGAGACGGTTGAGGCGATCCGCTCCACACGTAGCACCAGCGTCTCAGCGCGACCCTCCGTGGAGATTGAAGAGCGAATCACCGAAGTGGACTACGGGAAGTGGACTGGCAAGGAGCTGAAGGTCTTGGCAAAAGATCCGCTCTGGTCCACCGTGCAGCGCCAACCCTCCGCAATGCAATTTCCCGACGGCGAGTCTCTCCGCGCTGCGGCGACGCGCGCAACTGAGGCGATCCGTGAATGGGACGCCCGCTTCAAGGACGATGATGTCTGGCTCGCTGCAAGTCACGGCGACATCATCAAGGCGATCGTCTCTGAGGCAACAGGGGCACCGCTCGATCTCTTCCAGCGAATCGCCATTGATCCTGCCAGCATCACCGTGATCCGTTTCGGTTCCGAGCGCCCAACAATCCTGCGATTGAATGAGTCTGCTGCGGGTATTGAGTCGCTCTTCGCTCCGAAGGAGAAGCGCCGCTCGCTCTTTGGTCGCCTGCGCGGAGACAACTAATGGCGCGCAAGATTCTCACCTTTGATCCACCAGATCGTTTCATTGCAGGCACGCTTGGCGAGCCTGGAAAACGCGTCTTCCATCTGCAGGCGATCGGTGGTGGCCGAGCCGCAACCGTGGTGGTTGAGAAGACCCAGGTGGCGATCCTTGCACGCCGTATCGCCGAGATGCTGAAAGACCTTGGCGAAGGCTCATCGGCGCTCAAGATCCCAGCGGCTGACTCGCCGCTCGCGCTCACCCAGCCTCGTCTTAGCGAGCCTGTCGATCCCGCCTTCCGCGTTGGCACGATCGCCCTCGCCTGGGACCCATCCGTGAACCGCCTCATTCTTGAGTTCCGCGACGACATGAGTGAAGAGGAGGCGTCAGATGCGCCCCCGCCAATCAACGATGCTCCAGACGGCCCAGACGTTCTGCGCGTCTCACTCACCGTTGCCACGGCCCTCGCCTTTGCTGAACAGTCGCTGCAACTCGCCGCCGCTGGTCGCCCACCCTGCCCGAACTGTGGCGTTCCACTTGAGGCCACCGGGCATCGCTGTGCTCGCAAGGCCGCCTACCTGAACTAGCGCGCTCCGTGGCCTCCTCGAACGCGGTGGAGCAGCTGCCGATCCCAGGCGGTGCGATCGGCACGAGCGATGCGCTCGCTGCAATGCGTAACGCGAGCGGGCTTCACCCGATCGGCCGGCTCACCGATGCGAGTAACGCCACCTTCCTCTGTGAACTCGAAGGCGTTGAGCCTGCGCTGCAGGTGATCTACAAGCCGATCCGCGGCGAGCGACCGCTCTGGGACTTCCCAGAAGGGACGCTTGCTGGACGCGAGGTTGCCGCCTTTGAGGTGAGTGAGGCACTCGGCCTGCACGTTGTCCCACCAACGATCCTTCGCGAAGGGCCGGCTGGTGAGGGTGCCGTCCAGCTCTGGATCGAGCACCTTGGCGTGGAGGTTGCGATTACGGCGGTGAACGCCGCAGATCCATCACTTCGTCCGATCGTACTCTTTGACGCAATCGTGAACAACGGTGACCGCAAGGCGGGTCACCTCCTCCCGATCAGCGCAACTCAATACCTCGGCGTTGACCATGGCGTCACCTTCTCAACCGAACCGAAGCTTCGCACCGTGCTCTGGGAGTGGCGCGGTGAGCCACTCAACGAATCAGAGCGCAGCGCGCTGCGTGCTGGCGTAACGGCACTTGGCAGCAGCGAACCTGGCGGACTGAGCGAACGCCTTGCAGCGCTGATCAGCTCCGAAGAGCACGACGCACTCCGCGCGCGCGCTGAGGAGTTGCTGGAGCGCGGCACCTTCCCTGAGCCTTCGCCCGATTGGCCGCCGCTCCCTTGGCCGCTTATCTAGAGCTACTCCGTACGCTCCCCTACGGGAGGAGCGACTCGTCAATCAGATCGTCAACCGTGAGATCAGCACGAACGTTCTGGCCTGGCAGGTCCTGCAGGAACTTCATTGCGGTACCCCACCCGTCACGATCGATTGCACCGAGACCGTTTGCAACCTGAACCGGCCCGCGCCAGATCTTAATTGTTGCCTCCATCACAGCAAGGGCACGAGTGCTCGCCGCAGCATCTGCGACCAGCTCTGGGACAACCTGCGCCGCAGCGTCAACCCCGAGCTGAGGGTTGGCGGCGATCTGTTCCATGGCGTCAAGGGTCACGCGGATAAAGGCGCGAATCGCCTCGCCCTTTGCGCTGATCGTTGCTGGCGAACTGATCAGTCCAGGGCCAGCAAACGGAGCGGAGGCAGAGGCGTAGAAGACGCTGAGCTCCAACCCCGCCGCTTCAGCCTGTACAAGGTCGTTATTGGCGAAGCCGGTCGCCGCGTCAGCGGCACCGCTGATCAGCGCCTGCGTCTGTCCAAAATCTGGGTAGAGGTCAAGCTGCACGTCGCCAATTTCGAGCCCAGCATCACCAAGGATACCGAGCAGCGTCAGGTAGCCAGATCCGTACTGGCCTGGTGTCGCAATTTTCTTGGCAGCAAGGTCGCTCGCGCTCGTAATCCCCGCATCGGCGCGTGCGATCAAGACGTTCGGCAAAATGCCGTAGATGGTGGTGATGTAGCGCACTGGGATCCCCTGTGAGACGGCAGGGATCACGCTCGTCCCGTCGGCGAGTGCAAGATCAATCCCGCCACTCCCAACCAGGCTAATCAGATCTGGATCGATCTGGTTCTGTAGCGTCACATCTAGTCCAGCCGCCTCATACGCGCCGCCCTGTTGCGCCAAGTAGAAGGGGGCAAACTGAACTCCAGGGATGTAGCCAAGTCCAACGCTGAGCGCTGTCCGCTCCACTCCTTGCGTTGGTGTTGCCGAAGAAGAGGCTGAACCACCACACGCAGAGAGGAGCGTGGCGGCAACGAGTAGGAGTGCGCCTGCGCGGAGGCTGCGGAGATTTTTACGAGGCAACATCAGCTTCTCTCCTTCGTACAGCGCGCGGTTACGAGTGTTACCGCGTCAGCCTCAATGTTAGCCGTTCTACAAAAAGCACAAGCCCGTACGCGCTCACACCAAGGATTGCGATCTGCAGGAGTGCGGCGAAGAGGAGTGGGGTGTCGAAGAGAGATCCGCGCGCGACATTGAGAAGGATGCCGAGCCCCGCGCTCCCGCCAAGCCACTCCCCCACAATCACACCGACAACTGCAAGCGTTGCGGCCACTCGTGCGCCAGCGAAGATGCCGTTGCGCGCACTCGGAAGTCTGATCAACAGCAGTGACTGGACGCGGGAAGTTCCGATTGAGCGGCCAAGCTCAAGGAGGCCTCGATCTGCGTCTCGAACCGCAACCAGGGTTGCGATCGCCATAGGGAAGAGGGTGATGAGCGCGCAGATCGCGATCTTTGCCGTAGCACCAGGTCCGAACCAAAGAACGAGGAGTGGGCCAAGCGCCAGGATGGGCGTTGACTGTGCAGCGACAAGATACGGACTTGCGAGTCGTCGAGCCGCACCGGAAAGGCCGAGTCCGATCCCAATCAAAAGGCCGAGCGTCCCGCCAAGCAGCCCGCCTATCGTCACCTCCATCACCGTTGGGACAAGGTGGCGCATCATCGTTCCGTCACCCCACGCCTGGGCAAAACGTGCCGCCACAAGTGAGGGGGGCGGCAGAATAAAAGTGGCAACTCCGCTCACGCGAACGCCAGCCTCCCATGCCCCAAGGAAGAGAAGTCCAATCAGCGCTGGCTGGATCCGGTGAAGACTACGCATTGACCACTCCGCTGAGTGCGGCGAGTAGCTCCGCCTGCTGCGAAAGGCCACCCTGCGCAAGGAGCGCGCTTCGGCGCTGGCTCGCGGGGAGTGACCGTAGTCCCTTCCACTCACCGCCAATCTCTCCCTCGGCGTTTAGGAGAAGCACTCGATCAGCGACTAAGAGCGCTTCAGCTACATCGTGGGTCACAAGGAGCGCGGCGGCACCACCAATGAGTTCGGGGAGCTCTTCGCTGAACTGGTTTCGCGTCGGCGCATCAAGCGCGGCAAACGGCTCGTCAAGCAGGAGCAGGGCCGGCTCGCGAACCAGCGCACGTGCAAGCGCCACGCGCTGTCTCTCACCGCCAGAGAGTTCAGTTGGTGCACGATCCGCAAGGGCAAGTGCGTTGACACGCGTGAGCGCAGCTGATGCGGATGCACGCACCGCCGCGGTCACACCGTGCGCCAACTCAAGTGGAAGAGCGACATTCCTCGCCGCACTGCGCCAACTCAGAAGGCGGGAGTCTTGAAAGGCGATTCCAATATCCGATCGCCCCGCCAGGGCAGGAGTTCCCGAAACTAAAATCTCACCCGCGTCAGGCTGCAGCAGGCCGGCGGCTAGGCGAAGGAGTGTGGTCTTGCCGCTTCCGTTGGCACCGAGGAGTGCGACGCACTCCCCTGCCTCCAAGCGTAGCGATGCGCCGTGAAGAACCCTTCGCCCATCAAACGAGTGTGTGACGTGGCGAAGTTCGAGCGCACGTGCCACAAGTTAGGAGGTGGCGCTACTCGCTGCGCGAGCTGCCGATGCGCGGCGCACTGGCAGGATGTAGAAGAAGAGCCCGAACGCTAGGTATCCCACCTGTAAGAGCAGCGCACTCAACTCTGGAGTTGCGCTGTATCCAACAATTGCGCGTAGGAACTGTCCGATCCCCTCTGTGTGAGGGAGAACCCCAGAGAGGTCGTACACCGGCGCAACGATCGCTGGAAGAAGTCCAACCTCAATCAGCTCATGTGCTCCGTAAGAGAGAAGGCCAGCTGCGATCACCACCAGCGCGGCGCCCGTGACGTTAAAGAACGCACCGAGGTTGAGTCGCACGCCAACGCGGAAGATTGCAAGCCCAATCAGGGTCGCAACCGCGAGTCCAATAAGGGCACCAACGGCCACCCATGAGCCGGCTCCAGCTTCGCTCGCAGCGGTCGTCTGTCCGAGCAGGAAGAGTGCCGTCTCAATGCCTTCACGGATGACCGCGGTAAATGCAAGGGCTGCGAGTCCGAAGATTGAGGCGGAGGCGATCGCGCGATCAACCCCCTTGCGGAGCTCTGCTCCGAGGGTTACCGCCTGCTTGCGCATCCAGAAGATCATGTAGGTAAGGATGACAACCGCAAGGAGTGAGGTGAAGCCTTCAATGAGCTTCTCAGTATCTCCCTCAAGCCCGCCAAGGATTACAAATGCTGCAACACCGATCGCCGCTGAGGCGGCAACCGCGGCCACGACGCCAGCCCAGATGACGCCGAGGCGATCCGAGCGTCCAATCTTGACGAGATATCCGGCGATGATTCCAACGATGAGCGCCGCCTCGACACCCTCACGAAGTCCAGTCAGAAAACCACTGATCCCCCATCCGAAAACGTTCTCCACGGCGTGAAGCCCTCCTAATCAGCCGAATCAAATCAGATGATTCGGCTACTCCAAGCGTCCCACTTCACGCGGTATTCGTCAAAGCCCCTTGCTCGATACGAATAGAGTGCCTCTTCTGTGCGTGGTCACGTGCCGACGAGTGTCGGCTATCGATCTAGGACGAAG
>CALMIH010000017.1 GCA_937864085.1 uncultured Chloroflexota bacterium | reverse complement strand
CGTGATCATGCGGTGTCGCTAGCAGCCTGCAAGAGGCGCTGTGCAAGGCTGAGTCGTGCGGCGTCGTCGTGCATCACGATCTGCGTGCCAACGACGTTTGCGACGAGTGGCGCAAGATCGGCGCGCAGTTCGCTTGTCAGGTCAGCCTCTTCCACGAGCAACGTGTCAAAGAGGCCAGGGAGCGCGCGCGCCACACCAACTGGGGAGGAGGGGAGCTTGGCGGCGCTGAGCATGCGGTCGGCCGGTCCTTTGATCGCCTTTCCAGCAACGATCGGCGAGACGCCGATCACGTGGACGCCGCGCGCGCGTGCGGCGCTGATCGCTTCGCTCATGCCGCCAACCGCGAGGATCGGTGCAATAGAGATCATCGGATTTGATGGCGCGATCACGATGAGATCTGCCTCGCTGAGTACCTGCTCAACCTCGGGTGTGATGCGCGTTGCGGCGGCACCATCAAAGGCAACCTCCAGCACCTCGGGCTTCGACTGCGCGCCAACGAACCAGGGCTGGAACTCCATCCAGCCATCTGGTGTGCGCAGTTTGGTGCGGAGCGGATCGTCGGTCGCCATCAGTATCGGTGCGTCAGCCAGCCCGAGCCCTCGCTGCAGCTCTCGGTTCACCTCGGTGAGACGACCACCCGTCTTAAGGAGTGCCGTGCGATGAATGTGGAGGGCGAGGTCGCGATCGCCGAGCTTGAACCAGTTCGGTGCGCCGATCTTGCCGAACTGGTCGAGCGCGTTCCAGCTCTCGCCAGCGAGCCCCCATCCGCGTTCACGGTCGCCGAGTCCGGCGAGCGTGTAGAGGAGCGTGTCGTGGTCGGGACAGATGGTGAGGCCATGCAGCTCAAAGTCATCTCCAGGGTTGGCGATGATGCTCAGTTCACCGTGCGGGAGTGCGCGGTAGAGGCCGTCGCCAAGCTTTGCGCCGCCGACTCCGCCTGCGAGGAGTGCAACGCGCCGACTCACGCTGTGAGGCCGGGGAGCACCTCACGGCCGAAGGCTTCGGCCCACTCGACCTGGTTGCGCCCAACGTTGTGCAGGTAGATCTTGTCAAAGCCCATGTCTAGGTAGCGCTGGATTGTTTTCTGATGTGCAACAAGATCACTGGATATCAGCATGCGCCCAGTGAAGTCTTCTGGCCGAACGAGCTTCGCCATCTGTTGGAAGTCGGCGGGGTTGCGGATGTCCTGCTTCGGGAACTTCATCCCGCCATTCGGCCACTCGCGCAGCGCGTTCGCGAGCGCCTCTTCATCTGTTGGCGCCCAGGAGAGATGGACCTGCAGGATCTTCGGCATGGTGTCTGGGTTCTTCCCCGCCGCGCGTGCTCCCTCCGCGAACTTCTCAAAGACGGTTTGAATCTTCTCGTCTGCAGCACCCACGGTGATGATCCCGTCGCAGAGTTCACCCGTCTTCTTCGCCGTGACCGGCCCCGCCGTTGCTACGTAGATCGGCGGCAACTCTGCTGGGAGCGTCCAGAGTCGGGTGCTCTCCAGCTGGTACCAGCGGCCAGCGTGCTTCACCTCTTTGCCGGTGAAGAGCTTTCGAATGATTTCAATCGCTTCAAACATGCGCGCGATGCGTTCCCCAACCTCGGGCCAGTAGCCGCCCACCACATGTTCGTTGAGTGCCTCGCCTGAGCCGAGCCCGAGCCAGTGTCGACCTGGGTACATGGCGGCGAGTGTTGCCGATGCTTGCGCCACCGTTGCAGGATGCATGCGCCACCCAGGGCAGGTGACACCAGGGCCGATGTCGCCCTTCGTCTTCTCTGCAAGGAGGGTCATGACGTTCCAGACGAACGGCGCATTCCCCTGTTCTGGCACCCACGGCTGGAAGTGATCGGCGGCCATGATGCCGCTCATGCCGGCGCGTTCAGCGGCAACGGAGAAGTCGACGATCTCCTGCGGCCCGAACTGCTCCAGCATTGCCGCGTAGCCGATCTTTGATGCACCACTCGCCATGATCAGGACGCTCCAACGGTGCGCTTCACCCCAGGTTCGCCGTGAGTGAAGATCGCGCTCGGGGTGAGTTCGAATCCGATTCGCTCTTGCGCACGGAATTCGGCAATGCGTGCCTCAAGCAGCTCCGGCTTCGTGATGTAGCGCGCGGTGATCTTCGCCATCTGTGCGTGAGCCGCCTCTTGGTCATCAATGATGTGCACTCGTCCAACGAGCTGAACGTAGTTGTAGCCCTCTTCAACCATGAGGGCGACGCGTGGGTCGCGGCGCAGGTTCGCCGGCCAGCGGCGCCCGTTGGAGCTATTGAAGAGAATGCGGTCGCCCTCAAGGGCATACCAGACCACGGCGGAGAAGGGGGCGCCGTCCGCGTTCACCGTAGAGAGCGTGGCGAAGCGGGGCCGTTCAAGGAAGGCCCGAATCGCGGGGTCGTTCAGCCGCTCTGCGCTCATGAGGCGTACGCTACACGGAACGGTGCCCGCCGTCCCTGGTGGGCCCAGTAGTTGCGGAGGCACCATGGCGCAGATCCATCTTCATGCGGAGTCAGGGGATTACGCCCCAGTTGTCCTCCTCCCAGGCGACCCGAACCGCTCCAAGCGGATCGCGGCGCGCTTTGATGGTGGCCTTGAGAAGGCGAAGCTCGTCAATGATCATCGCGGCCTGCTCGGGTACACCGGCACGGTGAACGGCGTCCCAGTAAGTGTGCAGACGACGGGCATGGGGACACCGACCACCTCGATCGTTGTTGAAGAGTTACTGAACCTTGGCGTTGAGACCTTCATCCGCGTTGGAACCTGTGGTGGCTTCTTGCACCTTGATACGGGTGATGTTCTCGTGGCATCTGCTGCGGTTGCAAGTTCTGGGATCGGGCCGATCCTCGGCTTCAATGAGCCAACCGCACCAACCGCTGATTTCGATGTGACGAACGCGCTAGTCGCCGCCGCAAAGGCGGAGGGCCTGACCACGCATGTTGGTCCGATCGTGACCTCCGATGTCTTCTACGACCCAGAGCCACAGGGGACGGCGCGATGGGGGACGCGCGGCTACCTCGGCGTGGAGATGGAGTCGGCGGCACTCTTCCTCCTTGCGATGCGCGAGCGCGCGAAAGGTCGACCAGTTCGTGCTGGCACCATCCTCACCGTCTCCGACACGATTCGCGATCCAAAGCTCGTGGAAGAGAAGCGGAAGGGGGGCAACGAGGCCTGGTACCGACTCCCAGAAGATGAGCTGATCCAGCGCATTGATCGAACGATCGGCGCCGCACTGAAGGCGGCGGCACAGCTCGGCGCGCGTTGACTGGGAGCACGCCGCGCCTCGGTGTTGCGCTCGGCACGATCGGACTACCAGCAAACGAGTGGCTCGATCTTGCTGGTGAGTTAGCGCAACTACCGATCACGCGTGTCTGGATATGGGATCACCTGATGGGGCGTGGCGCGCCAGAGCGTCCAGTCCTTGAAGCCCTGACCCTCGCGTCAGCGGCACTCGCTCGGCACCCGGCACTCTGCGTCGGCACGCTGGTGCTTGATGTCACCAAGCGCCATCCAGCGCTCGTTGCAAAGTCGGTCGCCACCATCACTTCGTTCGCACCGGGTCGACTCCTTATTGGACTCGGCGCTGGTGGTGATGCGGCTGAGCATCAGGCGCTCGGCATTCCATTCGGCAGCAGCGGCGAGCGGCTGGAGCAGCTCGCGGACTCCGTTGCAATCTTCCGCGCACTGCTTGAGGGCGACCCAGCGGCGCGGGTTACACGCGCTGCACTGAGTGGCCGCGTTGCACTTGATGGCGCTGTCTCGTCCCCGCGTCCGAAGGAGCGCGTGCCGCTCTACATTGCGGGCGATCACCCAGAAAGCATTCGGCTTGCGGCAACAGAGGGGGACGGCTGGATCGCCCCTGTCGCAACCTTTGCTGCGGGGGCTACGCGTCTACGGGAAGAGGAGATGCGCAGTGGTCGTGCGGCAGGGAGCGTCAGCGCCGTTGTGATGCAGGAGCTCGGGAGAGGCGAGTCGCTCGCGGAGACGCCGTTCGGCAGCAGCCCTGACGCATGGCTTGCGGAGCAACGAGCGGCGGGTGCCGACGAGGCGATCATCACGGTACGAAGCGCGCGTGACGTTGCCGCACTTTCTGCGATGATGCACGCATGAGCAAAGTACTGACGCAACCGTGTGTTCGTTGCGGAGCCCCCGTCTCGCTGCAGACTGCGCTCTGTGAGCGCTGCAATCCGCTGGGGCTCGCCCAACCATCTGCAAGCCAGACGCACGGCACCGTCTTCCTTGGGATCGGCGCCGCCGTTCTGATTCTCGCCTCGCTCGCCGCAAGTTCGGTGAAGGGGATCGGACCGTTTGACGTGCAGATGACGCCGGCGATCTCAGTTCCCGGCGGTCTCTCCGTTCAAGTGAGCGTGAAGAATACTGGGAGCGGCGGCGGTGCTGCAACCTGCCGCGTCACCACCACCAAACTCGGCAGCGCCGGCGTCCAGGAGATCGTCACTACAGAACGGATTGAGCCTGGCGCCACAGTGAGCGTGGAGCGCGAACTGCGCGCCTTTGGCGCCGAGCCGATCCCGCTGCTGATTAGCTGCGGTGGCTAACCCGTCTCTACTAGCCTGCCTCGACGAGTCGCTTCAGGTGGCGTAGATCTGAACGGAAGATTGCACCGAGAATTGGGCGCTGCACGAACCCTCCGATTGTTGCGAATAGCGGTGGCCGCAAGTATTCCGTCCAGTTGATCAGCGTGCCCCCCTCTGGCGTGGCGCTGAACAGCAGCAAGCCCTCGCCAGTGAAACGCCCCTCATGCCGAATGCCGAATGCGTGTGGGGGTTCAAGCCGCGTGATGACAACGTCGTCCGTAGTTGAGATGCCAAAGATGCGCACCGTTGCACTTCCGCGTGATCCAACGCGGATCGGTCCAGGTGTGATCATTTCGACGCGTTTCATCTCGTGCATCCACTCAGGCTGACGCTGGACATCCGCAGCGATCTCCCAGACGCTTGCTATTGGCGCGTTGATTACGATTGACATACGAATCTCTGGGCGTTGAAGGGATCCGCTTCGTACGGCTGAGGCGAGGCGTGGTTCCACAATGAGTGCAAGGCTGAGCGCGATGAGTGTGAAGAGCACAACGGGAACAAGCATTGCTGGCACTAGTGAATCACGCCGCCTGCGGCGACAATCTCGGCGATCGCTGTGGCACTGTCGTTTGGCTGAAGGTTCACGCCGGCAGTAGCTTCGGCGACCACCTCAACGGCGTAACCGGCGGCCAGTGCGTCAAGGGCTGACGCGCGCACGCACCAGTCAGTTGCCACGCCTACGATGGTGATGAGCTCAACCCCTCGTTCTTGCAATTGCGCATTCAGTTTTGTTGGCTGTTCCACTTCAGTGAGAATATTGCGCACCGTGAATGCACTGTAGCCATCCTCCCCAGTGACGCCCTTACGAATCAGGATGTCCTCTGGCGCCCTGAGCGCCGTAAGTTCTGGAAGCAGTTCTGCGCCTGGTGTTCCTGCGATGCAATGCTCGGGCCAGCTTCCACCAAATGTCTCAAAGTGTGGGGTTTGCGCAGGGTGCCAGTCTTGGCTCCAAGCAAGGGAGACCCCTTCACGGCGCGCCTCCTCAATGAGACCCATCAGCGCTGGCACGATCTCGGGGGCGCTAGGGATAAAGAGGCTCCCCCCAGGGTGGGCAAAGTCTCGCTGCATATCGACGATCAGGAGAGCGCGGCGCTTCTTGGTCACCCCCATATCCTCGCATGGGGCGCTACCCTTAGGGGGCAGTGCAAACCTTCGATTTCCTTGAGCAGATCCCGGACACGGACCCCGCCGATACGGCGCGCCTGATCGCCGAACTCGAGCGTTCGGTCACCGCCCACGGCCCCGAGCGGGCCAAGCTGTTGATGATGCGCCTGATGTCGCGGGCGAGAGACCTTGGCGTTGATCTGCCAACGCTCGCCACCACCCCGTACATCAACACGATCAAGACGAGCGATGAGCCAACCTTCCCTGGTGACGAGGCGATGGAGACGCGCATTCGCCACATCGTGCGCTGGAATGCGGCGGCGATGGTGCTTCGCGCCAATAAGGAGCATCCAGGGATCGGTGGACACTTGGCAACGTATGCGAGCGCGGCGAGCCTCTACGAGGTTGGCTTCAACCACTTCTTCCGCGGGAAGCAGGGTGGCGCTGGCGACCAGATCTTCTATCAGGGACACGCCGCGCCTGGGATCTACTCGCGCGCGTATCTCGAGGGGCGCATCAGCGCGCCGCAGCTCGACCGCTTTAGACAGGAGACGGCGGGCCCTGGCGGGCTTCCCTCATATCCGCATCCGCGCCTCCTCCCAGATTTCTGGGAGTTCCCAACCGTCTCCATGGGTCTCGGCGGGATCGGATCCATTTATCAGGCGCGCTACAACCGCTATCTCCATAATCGCGGACTCGCTGATACATCTAATAGTCGCGTCTGGGCCTTCCTCGGTGACGGCGAGATGG
>CALMIH010000016.1 GCA_937864085.1 uncultured Chloroflexota bacterium | reverse complement strand
GACCTTGTCGTAGTTGGCCAGATTGCCGCAGGAGGTCCAATCGAGGCATACGAGGAGCGCTCCGAGACTGTGGCGGTTCCGGAGTTCATGTCCACCCCAGACTCCTACCTACTGAAGATTCGCGGCGACTCCATGATCGACGTGCAGATTGCCGACGGCGACTACGTGGTGATTAAGCCGAGCAAGGTCGCGGCAGATGGGGACATCGTGGTCGCCCAGGTAGAAGAGAACGAGGTGACCCTGAAGCAGCTCTTCCGCGAGAGCGGTCGCGTGCGCCTCCAGCCGGCAAACAAGGCGTATGCGCCGATGTACTACCCGACGGTCAACGTGCAGGGCGTGCTCGTTGGCGTGCTCCGCCGCGTTCATTAATCCACAAATCGGCGCGCTAGGGCGCCGACTTATCCACAGCCGACGCGGCCTTTGCCCGCTTCGTGGAGAGTTCAGCATGTATTCGTGGAGATCTGACTGGAGACTTCCCGCCGCGACTGCGATGATGCGCGCATGAGCAACCAACTCCCCCCACAGTCAAGCGACGCCGAAGAGAGCATTATTGGTTCGCTCCTGATTGACGGCGATGTGATGATCGAGATCGCCGAAAGCCTGAAGCCGAGCGACTTCTATAAGCCGGCGAACGGCAAGGTCTACTCGGCGATCATGAAGCTCTACGAGCAGCGCCAACCAATTGACATCCTCACTGTCTCCGAAGAGCTCGAGCGACGCGGGCAGATTGAGGAGATCGGTGGTCGCGCCGCACTCGCCGATCTCTGCGATCGCACGCCAACGGCGGTGCACGCCAAGCAGTATGCAAAGATCGTGGAGCGGAAGGCGATGCTGCGCGGCCTGATCGGCGCCGCCGGTCGCATTGCATCAATCGGCTACGAAGATCCTTCTGACATTTCTGAAGCGATTGATCGCGCAGAGGCGGAACTCTTTGCTGTCAGCGAGCGACGCGCTGTCACCGGCTTCTCGTCGATCGGCACACTGCTCGGCGAAACCTACGAACAGCTGGATCACATGCACCAGAATCGCGGACAGTTGATGGGCTTGCGCACCGGCTACTCCGACATTGACAAGATCATGCAGGGGCTGCAGAACTCGGACTTCATCGTCATCGCCGCGCGCCCATCAGTTGGCAAGACGTCGCTTGCGCTAAACATTGCAGAGAATGTTTCGGTGCGCGAAGGGAAATCAGTCGGCGTCTTCTCGCTAGAAATGAGCAAGGAGCAGCTCGTGCTGCGACTCCTCTCCAGCGTCACGAAGATTAACTCGTTCAACTTGCGCAGCGGCCATGTCACAGATATGGACTTCCCAAAGATTGCCAACGCCATGGGGACGCTCTCCAACGCGAAAATGTTCATTGACGACACGGCGAGCATCTCCGTAATGGAGCTACGCACAAAAGCGCGCCGACTGAAGATGGAGCAGGGGCTCGACCTGCTGATCGTTGACTACCTGCAGCTGATGCAGCCGGGCCAGCAGAGTCGCGATGGAAACCGGGTGCAGGAGGTCTCAGAGATCTCGCGTGGCCTGAAGGCGCTGGCGCGCGAGCTCTCCATCCCCGTGATTGCGCTGAGCCAGCTCTCCCGTCAGACGGAGATGCGCGAGAAGGGGGAGCCGCGCCTCTCAGATCTTCGTGAGTCGGGCGCGATTGAGCAGGATGCCGACGTGGTGATCTTCCTCTACCGCGACGGTGAGCGTAGTGATGACCTCTCAGTTGGTGGCGAAGCGATCAACTTCAACGTGGCGAAGCACCGCAATGGGCCAACGGGAAGCGGCCAACTCTGGTTCCGCAAGGAGGAGACGCGCTTTATGAACCTTGTGCGCGAGCGAGCGCCCGAACTCCCAGCGCCAGGAACGGAGAGCGACCCGCTAATGTGAGGGCATGACCCTCATGCTGACGCGCCCAGAGATGCGGCGCGCCTCCTCTCTCTACCTCCTGATCGGCCTCATGCAGGCCGCCTACCTCCCCTTCTCGGGCATCATCTTCCGTGATCGCGGTATCTCCTTCGAAGCGATCGGCCTGATTGGCGCCGTGAACTCTATGGTTGCCCTCGCCGCAGGACCCACCTGGGGACACCTCGGTGACGCAGTGCTCGGGCGCGCCAACGCCTTTCGCCTAGCGCTCGTCTTGGCGGCGGTAGGCGTTGCGATCTTTGCCGTTGGACCACTCGCTGGAGTCCCCGGTGCGGCGCTCGCTGCGTTTGCTGGAGCAGGCCTCGTCCCGCTCCTAGATTCAATCGGGATGGAGCAGTTAGCGAAAGTGGGCGGCCAGTGGGGCCCGCTACGCGCGATCACGAGCTTCAGTTACGCCGCCATGTGTGTGTTGAGCGGCGCACTCGTTGCTGCTGGCGGAGCAATCGTGATCGGCCCGCTCTACGGCGTTGCTGCGCTGGTCATGATTGCAGGAACGATCGGACTCCACACAGCGCCCGCACTGCACCGCGCCGCGCGCCCTGCGCGGAGTGAAGCGATCGCGGAGATTGAGCGCTCCGAGATTGCCGGAACAAACGCAGAGATTGCCATTGCGGGTGACTGGCGTGATCGATTTGGAACCGTCAACCTCGCCTTCCAACAGTCTCCAGGGCTCTTCACATTCTTAATGCTTAGCCTGCTCGTCAACATCGGCGCGGGGCTCTTCTACGCGTATGGATCCTTTCGTATCCAGGAGGTTGGCGGGGACGCCGCCGCTGTAGCATTTAGTGGCACCGTTGCAGCCGCAGTTGAGATTCCCTTCTTTCTTGCTGGCGGCGCTATTGCAGCCCGTCTTGGAATGCGCACGCTCTTTGCGCTTGGCCTGATCGCCATGGGGATCTGCAGTGTGGGCTATGCAGTGATCGATACACCATTCGCACTCGCGATTGTGCGATCGCTTGTTGGTGTTGGCTTCGCCTGCACGCTCCTCGCAAGCGTCCTCAGCATCCGCACCCTCGTCCCTGCCGCACTGCAGGCCACCGGCCAAGCGCTCTATCAGAGCGTCTCATTCGGACTCTCCATAGCGATTGCGGCACTGGTTGGGGGGATCATCTACGGCGAGCTCGGTGCTGTGCCGCTCTTCCTCTTGTCTGGCGCAATCATGTTCGGCGCGATCCCGTTTGCCTGGAGAGTGCTGCGCTAGTTCACCGCGCTGTTCTGTGAGCAGTCGCGTTATCGCTTCGCGAAGATCTCCATCATCAGATCAACGAAACGTTGCGCGTTTGCGTCAAAGGCAACGGCGGCGTTCGGCTCCTTACCGCCGCGGAAGTGTGTATCAACAACGGTGCGGCCAAGCGTCAGCGTGCCGGTGGTCTCCACCGCAACGTGGTGGCGGCGCGTGGTGATGATGTTCGGCTCAACAAGCGCCGCAACACAGAGCGCGTCGTGCACTGGGGCAGACTCAGGAACGTCCATCTTCTGGCTACTCTCATAGCTTGCGACGCGGCGCTGGATGAAGATCGCCGCAGCCTTCCCCGCCGGCGTGCCAAGCGCATTGAGCGCGTCGCACTGCGCCGCTGTGACGAGCGCCTTATGCGTAGCGTCGAGCGGCACCATCAGGACGCTCTTGAAGCCAGCCTCAAAGACGCTGGCGGCGGCTTCAGGATCAGCCCAGATGTTGAATTCGGCGGAGGCGGTCATGTTGGGCACCTCGTGGCCACCACCCATGATGATCAGCTCAGGGACCCACTCGGCGAACTTCGGCTCTTGCGCCACAGCCGCAGCGATGTTGGTGAGCGGGCCGATCGGCATCAGTGTGATCGGTTGCGTAGCGGTGCGGTACGTCTCAATCAGCCATTCAACAGCACGGTTCGACGCGGCGGCACGCGTGCTACGCGGAATGTCAAGATACGTCCCGTGAGGATCCTGCACTGAGTCGGCCTTGAAGAAGCGCTCCGACGGCATCGTCTTTCGTACGAGCGGCCGTGGTAGCCCTGAATGCACCGGAATGTCGGAGCGCCCGATCAGGTCGAGCACGGAGATGCTATTCGTTGTGGTGGCGGTGAGCGGCGCATTACCGAACACGGTGGTGACGCCGATCAGGTCAATCTCAGGGTGAAGTGCGGCGAGCATCAGCGCAACGGCGTCATCTGTTCCCGTGTCGCAATCGATGATCAGGCGGTGCTTGCTCATGGGGGGAGCATAGTTGTATGTTTATGATACCCAGTCTCATCTGTGATAGAGTCCACTCATCATGACGACAGAGATGTTGACCGCGCTAGATCAGGCAGGGGTGCGCCTCACCGGGCCACGCCGCCAGCTCACCGAACTCATTGGAAGGCGACAAGGCCACTTCACCGCGGCAGAACTTCTGGACGATGCGGGGCGGCGCCGTCTTGGGATCGGTCGTGCCACCGTCTTTCGTCTCCTTGAACTTCTTGCCGAGCAGGGCCTTGTGGAGCGACTCGATCTTCCCGATGGTCGCCACGCCTACATCCCGTGTGAACCAACACATCATCATCACCTTGTCTGCCTCGAGTGCGGCACCTCCACCGATGTTGGTGACTGCGGCATTGACGCTGTGACCGCAGAGGCGGCGCGGCGCTCCGGATTTCAGATCCAACAGCATCGGCTTGAGTTATTCGGCAAGTGCCCCGCATGTCGCACAACAAAGCGAGGCAAGCGATGATGCGCCGCCCCCTCGCCGTGCTGCTTATGCTGCTGACCGTTGCAGCATGCGGTGGGAGTCCGAACTCATCAGCAACGGCGCCAATAAATGCCTACCAGGTGATTACCACCACGAGCATCTTCGCTGACCTTGCGAAGATGGCGCTTGGCGATGCCGCACACATTGAGAGCATCATTCCAGCGGGCGCAGATGTGCACACCTTTGAACCATCACCCTCTGATGTAGAAAAGATTCAGTCTGCCGATCTCATCATTGCGAACGGCCTCGGGCTAGATAGCTGGATCCAGTCACTCATTGATGCTGCAGGAAAGGGCGAGGCTGACACGCTGCTCCTCGGCGAGGGACTAGATCAGGAGAGCGGCTGGGTTTATCTGAGTAACGCTGAAACGCCTGGCACGTTTGATCCGCACATTTGGCTCGACCCAAAAGGGGCAGCCCTCTACGTCCAGCGCATTGCTGATCACGTGAGCCGCAACGCACCCGACCTTGCACAACGTATTGCAGCAACTAGTGCTGATGGCATAACTAAGATCAATGCAATCGATGCAGACCTTGCTGTTGATTTTGCCGCAATTGATCCTGATCAGCGAAAGATTGTCACGATGCATGACGCGTTCGGATATTTTGCGCGCGCCTACGAGATTGAGATTGTTGGCGTTGCCGTAGCTTCGCCCGGCCAAGATCCAAGCGCGCAAGAGATTCGTGCGCTCATTGACGCAATTCGTGCAGCAGGCGTGACGGCACTCTTCAGCGAGGTGCAGCTGCCGTCAAAGGTGCTGGATCAGATTGCAGCGGAGACAGGCGCAACGGTGCTGCAGGATCTCTACTCAGATGCGCTTGGCGCGTCACCAGCAGACAGCTACCTTGGGGTGATGCGGACTAATGCTGATGCGATTCTCGGTGCGCTGCGATGACCACAACGACGCGGACACTTGCAATCTCTATTAAGGGTCTCACTGCAGGCTACGGAGAGCGTGCGGCAATCACTGAGGTGAACCTTGATCTTGCGGCGGGTTCACTCACCGCAATCTTTGGCCCGAACGGTGGTGGGAAGTCAACGCTACTGAAGTGCATCGCCGGTCTGATGCAGACGTGGGCTGGCGCCATTGAGGTGCTTGGCGCGCCGGTTGGCGTCCACGCGACGCGCGTGGCATATGTGCCGCAGGCGGAGCAGGTCGACTGGAGCTTCCCAGTATCGGTTGACGAAGTGGTCGCAATGGGCCGCACGCCGCGCATCGGACCACTCGGGCGCATTGGAGCGGCGGATCGCGCCGCGATTGACGAAGCACTTGAGCGTGTGGAGATGCTGAACCTCGCGTCGCGACAGATCGGCGAACTCTCTGGTGGGCAGCGGCGCCGCGTCTTTATTGCGCGTGCCCTTGCCGCCGACCCAGAGATCTACCTGCTGGACGAACCGGTCACAGGGGTTGACCCTGTGACGCAAGAGAAGATCATGAACATCCTGGATGCCGAGGCGGCTCGTGGTCGCACCGTCATCGCCACCACGCACGATCTCGCCTGTGCCGCCCAGCGCTTCCATGACGTGGTTGCCTTGGCAGGGCGCGTGGTGGTGCACGGGGCAGCGCAGCTCGTGCTTGACCGAGAGGTACTTGAGAAGACATACGGCGGCCATCTGGTGCCGCTCGCCGGCGGCGGCGTCGTCCTCCTGGACGACCCACATCACCAGCACGGCGCGCACGAGGGGCACGAATGAACCCGATCGACTTCCTCCTCTCGCCGCTCGCCTACGACTTTTTCGTGCGCGCACTCGTCGCTAGCGCGCTCGTTGGCGTGGCCTGTGCCGTGATTGGATCGTTTGTTGTCTTAAAGGGGATGAGCTTCATTGGC
>CALMIH010000015.1 GCA_937864085.1 uncultured Chloroflexota bacterium | reverse complement strand
ACGACAGGAGCTCCTTGAGGCTCCCGATGCGCTGACGCGACTGCGCCCCCTTGATCAGCACCTTCAACGTGAGCAGCTCCTTCTCTCAGAGGGGGTACGACCCTGGAGTGCGGATCCGCGCGCGCTACGTAGCCGCCGCAACTAGGTAAAGAAATGAAACGTTGGTCAAACCTTGCGCAGCGGATTGAGGTTGCAACGCGTACCTCAGAGAAGTCGCATCTCCTTGCGAGTGCGCTCAAGAGCGCAGACGACACTGATCTTCAGATCGCCTGCCGTTTGATGGCGAGTCGCGGCGTGCCGAGCGGCAGCGAGATCTCTTGGGGGACGATTGCAAAGGCGGTGGAAGAGGTTGCAGGGGCGCCAGCAGGTTCACTCGCTAAGCTACTAGACGAACGCGGTGATCTTGGTCGGGCCGTTGAAGACCTTATGGAATCAGAGCGGCCACTCGCTGGGCCAGCGCTTGAGGAAGTGGAGCGGAGCGCCAATATTCAGCGCGCGGCGCTCGCAGAGGCGACCGGATCTGGAGAGACGGCACATGTAGACACTGCGCCAAAGCTGCGCACTCTGCCAGATACCTTTACTGCGATCGGCGCAGCGAGCGGGCAGCGTAGGCATGACCTCCTCGTTCAGTTGCTCTACGGCTGCTCGCCAGAGGCGGGGAAGTTTGTGGTTCGTGCGCTCGCAGGCGATCTGCGCATCGGGCTGCGCGACGGCCTCCTTGAGGCGGCGATCGCCAGCGCCTTTGATGCCGACCCAACCGAGGTGCGCTGGGCGATGCTCCTTGAGGGCGATTCTGGGCGCGTGGCGCTCTTGGCGCGACAGGGGCGGCTACACGAGGCTCGCCTCCAACTCTTCCACCCGATTCCGCCGATGCTCGCAGCGATGACCTCTGGCGCTTCAGAGGTTGCAGAGCGCCTGAGCGATCGGCCGGAGATTGAGGACATCACCACGGCAGAGATTCCAGTGGAAGACAAGTACGACGGTATCCGCGCGCAGCTCCACGTGCAGGGCGATCGTGCCGCACTCTACGGGCGCGACCTCCACGATGTCACCGTCTCCTTCCCAGAGATCGCCGCCGCCGCCGTTGAGACTGGGGTTAGCGGGATCCTTGACGGCGAGATCGTTGCCTGGGCGGATGGTCGGCCGCTCCCATCCAGCACGCTTACCTCGCGACTCTCTGGTGCCGCGCAGACGCTTTCGGAGCAGCAGCGCACCCACGTCATCTTTATCGCCTTTGACCTTCTGGCGCTTGGCGAAGAGCCGTTGATGCAGCGACCGTATTTAGAACGCCGCGCGGCACTTGAGTCACTGCAGCTTGATACAACGAGCGGCGGAGTCTTACGCGCCGCAACACAGGAGACGGTGTGCGGCGTTGAGGGAATTGAGGCCGCCTTCATCACGTCGCGACAGCGCGGCTCTGAAGGCTTGGTCGTGAAGGCACCACATGCGCCGTATGCACCGGGTCGTCGCGGATCTGGTTGGCTGAAGGTGAAGCGCTCACTCGACACACTCGACTGCATCATCGTTGGCGCGGAGCCTGGACTCGGCCGTCGTCGTGCTCTCCTCTCCGACTGCACCTTCGCCGTGCGCGACGATCTCTCTGGGCGTCTCGCGACGATCGGCCGCGCTTCGGTGACACTGCCGGACACAGAGATTTCAGAGCTGAGCATCTGGCTTGAGGCACACACGCTCGCGCAGCTCGGCGCGTACCGCAGCGTTGAGCCGCGCATCGTGGTGGAGGTAGCGTTTGATGAAGTGCGCCGCAGCGCTCGTGCCGCCTCTGGCTTCACGCTGCGCGCACCACGCATCGTGCGCCTTCGTCCAGACTTAGGGCCGGATCAAGCGGCGACGCTCTCCGCGTTAGAGAGTCGCTGTCAGGTCAGCAGCGCGGTAACAGAGTAGGCGCGGCAACCGAGTAGCGGAGGACGTATGGAGAAGAGCGCTGAGGAGCTACTGAAGGCTGCCGCCACCTCGACAGACGAGGCGGCCAAGGTTGCCGAACTTCGCGCCGCAATCCCCGCCACCACTGCGGGGATCTACCTCAACGCTGGCAGCAATGGTCCGCTCCCACGAGAGGTGGAGGCGGCAATGCGCCAGGTGCAGGAGCAGGAGCTCGCCACCGGGCGCGGCTCAGAGCATGTGATGGACGATGTTGAGACGCGCGCTGATGAGTTGCGCGGCGTCTTCGCCTCGGTGCTGGCAACAGACCTTGATCTTGTCGCCGTGTCACACAGCACCACGGAGGCGGTGATGCGCACGGCCCTCGGCATTGAGTGGAAGCCTGGTGATCGCATTGTGACGCTTGATGAAGAGTATCCAGCAATCCGTGGCAGCCTCGCCGCACTCGCTGCGCGGAGCAGTCTCACAATTGAGACGGTGAGTATGCGCACAGAGCGCAACACACCTCAAACTGATGAAGAACTGATTCAGCAAGTCTCACAACTCCTCGAGGCACCAACGCGTCTTCTGCTGATCTCGCGCGTCAGTTGGTTGAGCGGGCGCATCCTCCCACTTGAGACGCTCCTGCCGCGTGCGCGCGCCGCGAAGATCATCACGATCGTTGATGGAGCGCAGTCGGTCGGTGCGCTCCTCGATGCTGCGGACGCGCTCGATCCTGATGTGATGGCTTTCCCATCGCAGAAGTGGCTGCTCGGCATTGAAGGCCTTGCGGGGATTCGCATCTCACGGCGCGCCTTGCAGTCTGAAGTGATCAGGCCGGTGATCGGTGGATTCCTCGCCTTCAGCGGACCCGCGCTCGACGGTGTTGGCGTGCTGCAGAGCGATGCACGTCGATTTGAAACCTCGGGCTTTGCGCGACCGGCACTGATTGGCGCAGCACGAGCGGCGGGCTGGCTCTCCATGCAGGTCGGCCTTCCATGGGCGGTGGCTCGAGCGGGCCGACTCGCCCGTGACTTCTACGCAGGCGCCGCCGCAATCCCAGGCGTGGAGCTGCTCGCTCACCCTGGCGGACACGCCACGATCGTCGCCCTGCGCATCGCTGGCTGGGAGGCGGATCAGGTGGTTGAAGAGCTCGGGCGTCGCGTCTTCGCCATCACCCGCCGCGTCCCAGGGATCTCCGCCACCGCCGAGCGTCCCGCTTCTGCCCCCGCACTCCGCACCTCATGGGGTTTCTGGAACACGGACGAAGAGGTCACGCGCATTCTGGAGCTGATCACCCTGA
>CALMIH010000014.1 GCA_937864085.1 uncultured Chloroflexota bacterium | reverse complement strand
TCTACCTCGCGCTCGGGGACGCGTGGCGCGAGTGCAATCTCCGCGACCAGGTCGAGGATCCCTGCGAGACGGCTCGCTGGCAGCGAGGCGCCGATCACGACGCTCTCCCATCCAGCCTCTGCGCCGATCTTTGCACCGAGCAGTTCGCTCGCCTCAACGAGTTGATCAGCGTCGTGCCGCTCTCCTCCCTCAGTGAGGAGGCGCGCAAGCGCAGCGGTGAGGCCGGAGTTGCTCGCAGTCTCCAGCGCCGCCCCGCCTGGGAGGAGCAGCTGCACCGAGGCGAGCGGTCGCGCCGGCATCGGCAGCACGATGATGCGAAGACCGTTCGCGGTGAGATGCTCAACTGAGCGCGGGAAGCGGTACTCGCGTGGACTCCCTGAACCAGGTCGCTGCGCGCTCATGCCGTCTCCACCGCAGCTTGCTCGACCGGTTCGTACCAGAGCACCACACGGTTCTCTGCAGAGAAGAGTGATGCGGCACGCTGCACCGCGGCGGCGTCAACCGCCTGGTAGATCGCAAGGTCGCGATTGATACGACCGGGGTCGTTGAGGAGGGTGGCGTACATGCCGATCTGGTCGGCGATTGATTCGGGATCAGAGCGGAGTGACATCTCTTCCGATTCAATCAGGGCACGAGCTCGCTCCATCTCGTTCGGGGTTGGCCCCGTGGCGGCGAGTCCGGCGAGCTCCTCAAAGAAGAGCGACTCAAGTGTTGCGGCGTTCGCCCCAGGACGAAGTGTTGCGGAGCCCACAACAAGCGACGCACCGCCAACGAACGGGAGGACGGAGAGTCCAGCATCCTGCGCCACCTGCTCCTGGCGCACCAAGCGACGCGTCAGGCGGCTGCCGCGGCCGCCAGCAAGGATCTGACAGGCGATCTCAAGTGCGGGGAGGTCGGGGCTCGCAAGGACCGGTGCGCGGAAGGCGAGGTGGAGACGCGGATCTGGAACCTTATCTTTCACCGTCTTACGAATCTCGCCGCCGAGTGGTGCCCTTAGTACAAGGTCGGGGTGTTCTGGAAGTTCACTGTTTGCAGCGATGCCACCAAAGTGTCGTTCAACCGCAGCGGCGATCTCCGCCTCATCAATGTCGCCAACAACGGTGAGCACCGCGTTGTTCGGCGCGTAGTACCGGTCGAAGAACGCCTTTACATCAGCAACCGATGACGCATTCAGGTCATCCATCGACCCGATGAGCGAATGCGCGTAGGCGAAACACGAACCCTCATCGAACAGCGACAGCGTCGCTTCCCAAATCGCCGAGCCGTATGGCTGGTTGTCCACGCGCAACCGGCGTTCCTCTTTCACCGCCTCTATCTGGTTCTTGAGATTCTCGGCGCTCACGTTCAGTGACCGAAGCCGCTCCGCCTCGAGCCAGAGCGCGAGGTTCAGGCGATTGGACGGCACCTCCTCGTAGTAACGGGTGATGTCGTACTGCGTGTTGGCGTTAGTCCGGCCGCCGGCGCGCTCGATGAGTTGGAAGTATTCGGCTTTTTTGATATTGGCCGAGCCCTGGAACATCATGTGCTCGAAGAGGTGGGCGATGCCGGTGATGCCGGGCCGCTCGTTGGCGCTGCCCACATGCGCGACCCAGCCGCCGGCGACGGTCGGCTCATCGTGGCGCGGGAGGAGCAGGAGGCGCATGCCGTTGGAGAGCGTCTTCTCGATGACGGGCACCTTCTGCGCGCGGGCGGGCAGAGCGAACAGGTTGCGGTTGGGGGTGTCGTGGATGTAGATCGCGTGCTCGTTGGGCATGTCGAGCTTGACGCGGCCGAGTGAATTGTTGTCGCCGGGTTGCTGGACGACGGTGATGGTGCCGTCGGCGGATTGGGTGGCGACATAG
>CALMIH010000013.1 GCA_937864085.1 uncultured Chloroflexota bacterium | reverse complement strand
TTGCCGTACTGCTCATCGATCGCAGCCTGCTCCCTGAGGCGGCGCGACCACTCCTGCTGATCGGCCTTCTCGGTGGCTTCACCACCTTCTCCACCTTTGCGCTGCAGCTCGCACGGATGAGCGACGCAGGGGAGGCGCTTCCGCTCCTCGCCTATGCGGCGGGGTCGCTCCTTCTCGGGTTCGCCGCTGCTGTTGCGGGGATCGCTCTCGGGCGCGCCCTCTAGCGTGCGACGGATCGGGTAGGCTTCCACTTCATGAGCATCACCGCCGATCCTTCAATCACGCTCGCCGGCACGCCGGCCGCCGACGCGACCCCCGCAGTTGCAGATCTCGACGTCATCGTCTCGCTCGCCAAGCGCCGCGGCTTCGTCTTCCCGAGCTCGGAGATCTACGGCGGGATCAACGCCGTCTGGGATTACGGCCCACTCGGCGTGGAGCTGAAGAACAATGTGAAGCGTGCTTGGTGGCGCAGCATCGTCCAGGAGCGCAACGACGTGGTGGGCCTTGATGCTGGCATCTTGATGCACCCACAGGTGTGGCGCACCTCAGGGCACGTCGGCTCGTTCAGCGATCCGCTCGTTGAGTGCACCGCCTGCAAGCGTCGCTACCGCCTAGATGAACTCCCAGGGACAGATGCGCTCACCACACTGCAACTTGCCGAGGCTGACATTGTCACGAAGCTCGGCCTCGTCTGCCCCGACTGCGAGGGGAGCCTCACCCCACCGCGTCGATTCAACCTGATGTTCAAGACCTTCATGGGCCCAGTAGAGGAGGATGCCTCGGTCATCTACCTCCGTCCGGAGACGGCACAGGGTGCATATGTTCAGCACAAGAACGTTCGCGATGCTGCACGAAAGAAGATCCCATTCGGTATTGCGCAGATTGGGAAGTCCTTCCGCAACGAGATCAGCCCAGGGAACTTTGTCTTCCGCATGCGCGAGTTTGAGCAGATGGAGCTGCAGATGTTCGTGCGACCGGAGGAGGGTGCGACCGCCGCCTTTGATGAGTGGCTCCCACGCCGACTTGAGTGGTACAAGGCGTACGGCGTCTCGCCAGAGCGGCTTCGCGCGCGCGAGCATGCGCCAGATGAGCTCGCCCACTACGCCAAGCGCGCCATTGACGTTGAGTACCGCTTCCCGTTCGGCTGGAAAGAGCTTGAGGGTGTCCACAACCGTGGCGACTTTGATCTCTCTCGGCACGCGGCGGAGAGTGGCGAGAGCCTCTCGTACTTTGATCCGGCAACGGAGCAGACCTTCACGCCGTGGGTTGTTGAAGCGGCGGCTGGCGCCGACCGCGCCGCCTTTACCTTCTTGATTGACGCGTATCGCGAAGAGATCGTGCGCGACGAGAAGCGCGTCGTCCTTGGCCTCCATCCAGAGCTTGCGCCGTACAACTCGCGCATAAGATTCGCAACGGCCTCTCGCGTGAGTTCACGGCGGTCTACGACGACACGGCTGCCATTGGGAAGCTCTACCGACGCCAGGATGAGATTGGCACCCCGTGGTGCATCTGCGTCGACGTTGACTCAATGGACGACCACGCCGTCACGGTGCGCGATCGCGACAGCATGGAGCAGGAGCGGGTCAGCGTGGATCGACTTGAGGAGTACTTCCTTAGCAAGTTGCGCGCCGCGCGTCCGTAGCGGCTACTCGTTCGGTTCGCTCGCCCCAGTCGCTCCAGCCGCGCCA
>CALMIH010000012.1 GCA_937864085.1 uncultured Chloroflexota bacterium | reverse complement strand
GTCGATCGTGAGATAAGCGTAGCCAGCCTCAAGGATGGAACGCACGAGCGGATCCCAACTTCGTAAGAACTGCCATGTTGGACCGCCGTGACCATTGACCATAGTTGGCACTTTCGTCGTTGCGGATGCGCCACGCGGCAGGAAGAGGAGGCCATGCAGCGGCAGACCATCGCGCGCGGTCAGGCTCACCACCACCGGCGGGGCGGGGGGCGTAGGCAAGACGAGTGGCGCAGAGTCGGTGATCCTTCGTGCTGCTCCTTGAAGTGGGAGTACCCAGATATCTTCAGGCTCCGCCTCTGACTGACCAGTTGCGAGGAGGCTAGAGCTGTCTGGAAGCCAAGAGAGCGATGACCAGTTCCCGGGAAAGGGGTCAAGCCTGTGGCCAACCGAGTCATTCCCGTCCGCAATGCGACGCACCTGCACTGAGCATCCGCCAGTCTCGTAGCGCAGGAAGGCGACGTGCAGGCCATCTGGTGATGGCACGGGCACCTCATCTGGTGCGCTGCTAGCAAGGACATCGTCTGCACTCACAGGATCAATCTCGCGACGCAGGCCATCGACGCTGAGACAAACAACATGGAAGAAGCCCGATCGATCATCTGCTGCAATGATGTCCTTACCATTTGGGAGCCACCGCCCACCAGTCGCCCAGCAATCAGCACCGGCAACAACGCGCTCCATGGGCTCACCACTGGTGCGACTTATCGTGAGCTGGACAAGGTTGGCGTCCCGCTCGTCACGCGAAGCCTCCCAGATCACCTCTTCCCCGCTCGGGTGCCAGTCGTAAGAGATCACATCAACACCACTCGGGGTGATCGCCTCCGGCAACTGCTTTAGCGGCTCCTTGCCGAGCGGGACCAGGACGATCTGCCCCCAGCCACGTGCTCGAGAGATGACGGCGACGCTCTTTCCGTCTGGGCTCCAGCGCGGCTGTGAGAGACCGGCCGCATGCTCAGCGAGCAGCGCATCGCCCCCGCGGAGACGCGCAATGCGGAGCGACGTGCCGGTGAGATACGCGATAGCACGACCGTCTGGACTCCAGGCGAGATCAGTCACTGGCTCAATAGTTGCAGTCAGCTGCTGAACTGGACCGCCACTGATTCGGCGCACAAGAATTGCATCGGTGCCGCCCCGCTCCTCAAGCCAGGCGAGGCGTCGTCCATCAGGTGCAACCCGTGGGGCATGCGGGCGAGCGTTAGCGAAGGAGCGGCTAACCAGGTCACGGATCTCTGCCCGGCGAGCACTCTTCATGAGGCCAGTCTACTCCTGCGCCTCGCAGAAAACGCGCACAGCGCACAGCGCACCAGCGACGGCAGCACCGTGCAGCCCCTCTATGCTCGGCAACCAAGCGGGCTGCGCTTTGCGCCGCCGAGGCTTTGAGCGGGGGTGGCATGAGCGAAGGTGGGACTGGCGAGGCGTTAACGTGAAGTTGCGGGGCTGGCTCCTTGGCCGCGTCGGCGGTGCGCTCGCCACCATCCTGATGGTGCTGCTGCTCAACTTCTTCCTCTTCCGGCTCATGCCAGGCTCACCTGACCGCGCCCTTGCGCGTAATCCACGCGTTTCGGCTGAAGCAATCGCGGCGGCACGAGTTCGCTGGGGCTTAGATAAGCCGCTCTTCCCAGACCAGCTCGTCGCATATGTTGGGGCGACGCTGAGCGGTGACTTCGGCTATTCGGTTAAATACGGCGGACGTGAGGTCACGAGCGTCATAGGAGAGAAGATTGCGCCAACACTGCTCATCGTTGGCCTTGGTGAAATCATTGCGCTCGCGGCAGGGATTGCGCTCGGCGCATGGACTGGCTGGCGGCGTGGGAAGTTTGGTGACCGTGTCGGGACCCTCAGTGCGCTGATCCTCTACTCCATGCCCTACTTCTGGCTCGGCATGCTGCTAGTGACACTCTTCGCCACCACGCTCGGATGGCTGCCAACCTCGGGCATCAGCACTCCTGGCGGACCTGGCGGCGTTGCAGGGATCGTTGATCTCCTACGACATGCGGCGCTACCGATTGCAACGATCGCGCTTGGATTAATTGGTCAATACGCAATCTTGCTGCGATCCTCAGTTGCAGAGGCGCTGCGAGAGGGCTACGTCCTCACGGCACGAGCAAAGGGCCTACGCGACGATCGCATCCTGCGTGGGCACATCTTACCGAATGCGCTCCTCCCGACCGTCACACTTGCAGCGCTCAACGCAGGCTACGTGATCGGCGGCGCCCTCACCGTTGAGATCGTCTTCTCTTGGCCCGGACTTGGACTCCTTACGCAAGAGGCGCTGCAGTCACGCGACTATCCAGTGCTACAGGGGATCTTCCTCCTCTTGGCGATTAGCGTAGTGGTGGCGAACCTGCTTGCGGATCTGCTCTATAGCAGGCTTGACCCACGTGTTCGACACGGAGCGGCACGATGAGCGGCAACGCCAAGCTGAGTGCGGGTGGCCGAATCTTAAACCGAGTAAGCGGCGGAAATCTGCTGCTGCTCCTCTTGCGCCGTTGGGATGCACGCGTTGCGCTCGCGATCTTGACCCTGCTCGCACTCTCAGGGATCGCACCAGAGCTCTTCGTTGGGCCGCTGCAGACCGCAACCACTGCAGAGGCAGCACCGCTCCTTTCGCCAAGTGCTGCGCACCTCTTTGGAACCGACGATCTGGGACGTGACCTCCTGAACCTCACCGTCCACGGCGCACGCATCAGCCTTGTTGTAGGGGCGCTCTCCGCAGTGATCACGCTGCTCTTGGGCGGTGGAATCGGCATGATCGCCGGATACCGTGGCGGTCGCGCTGACGCGCCCCTGATGCGCATCGCCGACACCTTCCTGATCCTCCCAACGTTTGTACTGGCACTCATCCTTGCCCCCATCCTCCGCGAACTGATTGGCGACCAGACAGAGATCCTCGGCATTCGCACCACACTGCTCACCATCGTTGCCGTGATCGGGGTCACCAGCTGGTCGTCCACTGCGCGAATAGTGCGCAGCCAGACGCTCTCACTACGCGAGCGCACCTTTGTGGAACGAGCGCGGCTGGTGGGCCTCTCACCAATGCGAATCATTGCGCGGCACATCTTCCCCAACATCCGCACCGTACTGGTGGCAAACGGAATCGTTGTGATCGCAGGTTCAATTCTGACCGAATCGACGCTCAGCTTTATCGGACTCGGTGACCCCTTCCAGCCGTCATGGGGGACGATCCTTGGTAACGCCCAATCTGCCGCGGCACCGAGCCTTGGTGCCTGGTGGTTCATTATGGCCCCGGGCGGCGCAATCCTCTTTACCGTGATCGCATGCACGATCGTTGGAAATGCCATTGATGAGCTACTCGACCGTGACGTGCGGGTGCGACGATGAGTGGCGCTGCGAACCATAACGACGCACGTTCACTCCCCGCAGGGGCAAACGCCGCGGCACCACTGCTCGAGATCCGCGATCTGCGCGTCTCCTTCTCACTTGAGGACGGTCGACGCCTTACCGCCGTAGATGGCATCAACCTCTCCGTATCACCAGGCGAAGCGATCGGGATCGCTGGAGAGTCAGGTTCTGGTAAGTCCA
>CALMIH010000011.1 GCA_937864085.1 uncultured Chloroflexota bacterium | reverse complement strand
CAGGTGACGAGCTCTGTGTACGCCGCCTGCCATAAGAGGAAGTTGGAGAGTCGCTCCTCTCCGCCTGTACGAATCAGCAGGTCCGGATCCGGGATCCCGTTGGTGTAGAGGGCACTGCTAATCGTCTGCTCATCCACAGCGTCAGCGGCTACGCCAGATGCCAAGATGGATCGGACCGCATCAACGATCTCCGTCCTTCCGCCGTAGTTGAATGCCACGTGCAGCTTCATCGTTGCCCCGTTGGCGGTGGCGGCACAGGCGCGCTGGATACGCTCAACAGCGTCGGCAGGGAGCTCATGCAGCCGACCGATAAAGTCAACGCTGATGCCGTTCTTAATCAGCGTGGCCGTCTCTCGCTCGATCGTCTCGGCAAGGAGTGCGAAGAGCCGAGCGACCTCTCGATCATCACGACCCCAGTTCTCTCGGCTAAAGGCGTAGACGGTGAGGTGGGCGATGCCGAGTTCCGCCGCGCGCGTAATGACGCCACGAAGTGCTTCGGTGCCGGCGGTATGTCCATCAAGCTCATCGCGACCTTGCGCACGCGCCCAGCGACGGTTGCCATCCATGATGATGGCGACGTGGCGCGGTAGGCCCTGCACCGCCTGCCCTTCATGGACGAGCGGTGGAGCGTCAACCGGTCGATCGACGCTACGCTCGGTCAACCTTCGAGAACCTCGCGCTCCTTCGATGCCGCCATACGGTCAATCTCTGCGGTCTTGGCATCTGTCGCCTTCTGAAGTGCTTCAAGGCGTCGGCGCGCGTCATCTTCGCCGATCTCCTTGTTCTTCTCCAACTTCTTAATCGCCTCCTGCTCATCGCGACGTGCGCTACGGATCTCGATGCGCGCCTCTTCGGTGCGCTTCCCCATCTGCTTGACGAGATCCTTACGGCGCTCTTCGGTCATGGATGGCACGCGCAGCCGGATGATGTTCCCGTCGACGGCTGGTGTCATGCCGAGCTGGGCGTTGTTCAGCGCCTTCTCAATCGCGGGGATCGCCGTCTTATCCCACGGCTGAATCACGAGCAGAGTGTTCTCTGGAACGCTGATACCGGCCATCTGGTTGAGTGGCGTGATCGCGCCGTAGTGCTCAACGGTGACGCGCTCAACGAGTGAGGCACTCGCGCGGCCGGTACGGAAGCCGCCGAGATCTTTACTGAAAGCGTCGACCGCCTTCGTCATGCGTTCGCTTGCCGTGCCGCTCATCGCGTCAAGCTTCAGCGCACGCAGTGTTGCGGCGGAGAG
>CALMIH010000010.1 GCA_937864085.1 uncultured Chloroflexota bacterium | reverse complement strand
CAACGAGGCGAGCCGCTTCGCGCCAGCGAACTGCATCGGCACCCTTACGGTGGGGGCGAGCACGATTGCTGGAGATCGCGCACCGTACTCCAATTACGGAGCGGCGGTGGATCTCTCGGCGCCGGGGGGCACGAACACCCGCAGCGGCGCCATCGTGAGCGCCTACGACGAAGGAGGCACCACCCCGTCCCAGAGCGGCTACGCGAGCGCCGCAGGGACGAGCATGGCCGCCCCCCATGTGAGTGGCGTCCTCACGGCGATCCTTGCCGCGGAGCCCGATCTGCCACGCGCGGACCTCTTCACGCTGCTCTTTGCGAACCTCGCCCCCTTCCCTGCAGGAAGTAGCTGCGCCCAGCTCGTCGGCCTCTGTGGCGGTGGCCTGATCAGTGGCGCGCGTCTGTACGCCGCCTTCAGCGCACGCGTCGCGCCGCTCGTCGCCTACTCGGCTGTCGCAGAGCTTGCGATCGGCGCGAGCACACCGGTCAACGCCACGATCGATGGTGCCGCGGCCACGCTGACGCTCGAGACCCCGACGATCTGCAGCTACAGCGGAGGAAGCGTCACCGCCATCGCCTCAGGAACCTGCATCTTGCGGAGCACGCGCGCGGGGAGCGCCACCATTCAGCCGGTCAACCTTGGGATCACGATCGTGGTGCCCGGCAATACCCCGACCCTGAGCCTCGTGCTCCCTCAGCGGCTCAAGGTCGGCAGGCGGGTGGATCCGGTGATGACGACCACGAGTGATGCTGCCCCAACACTCACGAGCCGCACCCCGCGCATCTGCAAAGTTGGCGCAAGTGGTCGCGTGCGCGCGATTGCAGCAGGCACCTGCAAGATTCGTATTGAAGTGGCCGCCACCGCGACCTATGCGGCGCGCAAGCTCACCATTTCTGTGCGCGCGTCTAGATAGTTGCGCTAGTTCGGCATCTCCACGAGCGTGCCCGGGCCGACCGGATCGCCCGCTTCGCGCTTGATGAGTAGGGCTCCCGGCGGGAGTTGGCTTGTCCCCGCAACGAGCTGCAACCAGCTCTGGCCCCCAGCAGATTGCGGATCAAGGACGATCACGTTCTGCACCACGCCGTTCACGATGATTGCGTAATCGCCAGCGCCGCCAAGAGGAGCGCCGATGCGCTCAGTGCTGGGCCGCCACGGCGTTGGAGGTGGCGGCGGAGGCGTCAAGAGATCGTCGACCGCATCGCTTGGTGGGCCGCCCACTCCTGGCGTTGCACCGTCCATCCCCTCACCATCTGCGACTGGCAGGTCGGGGTCGATGAACGTGCCGTCCGCACTGCGCAGCCAGTTCGGTGCAACCTCGATCGTGTCGTCCAGCACGGCGGTGGTGATCCCCAGCGGGAGTTCGAGCGCGTTCGTGCCCTCCACGATGGCGACCACACGATCCTCCTGCAGGAGAACGATGCGCTCCCTCACACCGCTCGGGATCAGTGGCTGGT
>CALMIH010000009.1 GCA_937864085.1 uncultured Chloroflexota bacterium | reverse complement strand
TCGCAAACCACCCTCGAGCAAGCCCAAGTGTATCCACGAGCAGAAACCCAATCGTCGTTGCAATCACAACGGGAAGTAGCACCTCGCGTCGCGTCTGCCGACTCCAGCGCAGTGCAAGGCCACGGATGCCAACGATTGAGCCAATGATTGAGAGCAGATAGAGCGCGCTCATCTATCGCCTCCGTCGTCGTGCGGCACGGAAGCCGGCCGCTGCGGTAACGACGAGCACAGCACAGAATCCAATCGCCGCCGCCACCCAGAATGTTTCAGGGTAGAGCTGCACCAAGCGATCAGTTGCAGGATTGAATGTCCATGTCCCCGCAGGGAAGAGCAGCTGATGCGCTGCAGTAAACGTTGCATCAAAGGCAAAGAGGAAGGCTCCGCCAACGAGCGCAGCTCCCGCACCAAGCAGCACCGCTCCATCGCGAACCCCTTGCAGCACCCATCGTCTCCGTCGGATGGCGAGCAGAGAGAGGGAAGCAAGCGCCCCTGCCCCGAGCAGAACAAGCGCGCGAAAGAGCAGACCGACATCCACAAGATGTGAGCGCTCAGCAGCGCTCAAGAAAACCTCGTCGCCCAGTTGTGCGTCAAAGGCTCCACCGAAGAGGAGATCGCGTACGAGCGCATCAGAGAGCGCATACGCAGTCGGTGCCTCAACGCCGAGAAGGGCGGGGGCGCTCGCAAGGTCGAGCAGCGCATGGACGACGGGTGGAAGAAGGAAGAGGAGTAGCGTGAGGGCGAGCAGCGCAACCAGTACCGCAACGGCCAGCAGCGCTCGCCGCGCTACGCGGCGCAACGCTTTCACGCGTCGACGAGGACGCGACCCTGCTCCCACCATGACCTGACTGAGAGGGGATCTGGCGCAACTCGTCCAAGCAGCACTGCCGCTCGCGTTACCGCAGCCTGAAAGTCTCCCCACTCGCTCTCCGCGAGTACCTGGATCCCGGGGTAACCCGCCGCTGCGAGCAACTGATGTTCCGATGGGCCGAAGAAGGCAAGATTCAGGAGCAGCGCTTCATCACGCCACTCGCCAACATCGGCAAGGGAGGCGTCGGTCTGGTCGGCGAGGGTCTGGCGACGTGTTGGCGTCTCGCTCCGCTCAAGGAGGAGGCCCGTCGTGAAGATCCCCTGCGCCTCAAGGCGCGCGAGGTGGACCGGCTCAATGCGGGTGAGCTGAACGATCGCTGGCATCAGTACCTCCTCGCGGCATCGTAGCGCCTCCCCCCTCACAGGCGTGCCGAGGCAGGCTCAATTGTTACAAACAACAGCCTGCGCAACCCCCGTAGCGGCTAGTGAATCTTTCGGTCATTTGCGCCATAATCAGCCCAGCGGTGCGTTGTGCCGTAAAAAGGTTAGGGAGGGTCAATGAGTCCAGAGTTGGGATATCAGTTGGTCTATAACTTTATGTCCCTCGCCATCGCGGCGATGGGTGCGAGCTTCTTCTTCTTCGTCTCCGCAAGGGGATCGCTGAAGGAAGGGAACCGCATGGCAGTCACGCTGTCAGCCACTGTTGTGCTGATCGCGTTCTACCACTACGTCCGCATCTTCGACTCGTGGGTCGCCACGGCGGGTGCAGGAAACCCAGGCGCGTTCAACGAGGGCTACCGCTACGTTGACTGGCTCCTCACGGTGCCACTCCTCGTCGCAGAGTTGATCCTCGTCCTTCGCTTGGACAAGAAGGTTGAGAGCAAGCTGATCCAGCGAAATGTGCTCTACGCCTTCCTCATGATCGCAACCGGATACATCGGCGAGCTGGATGTCCAGACCTCAGTGGTTCTTGACTCCTCACGCACGATCTGGGGCGCTATCAGCACGATCTTCTTCGTCCTGATCCTGCGCGACCTCTTCGGTGGCATCGAGGCCTCCTTCAAGAGGCAGAGCAAGGAGATCCAGGGGATCTTCAAGGTACTCCGCGTTGTGCTTATCGCCACGTGGGGTGTCTATCCAATCGCCTATCTCCTTCCAACGATTTCGACCAGCCTCGGCCTGACGGCTGGGGACGGCCTCGTGCTGAAGCAGATTGGTTACACGATCGCGGACATCCTGGCGAAGCCAGGCTACGGTCTCCTCATTTGGAAGATCGCAACCCTGAAGAACTCAGGCCGCTAAATCGATCAAACATGCGACTCGCGTCGCGTAGAGAAGGCCCGGGGGAAACCCTGGGCCTTTTCATATCCTGCTGATTGGTCGGAGCGACAGGATTTGAACCTGCGACCTCTTGCCCCCCAGGCAAGCGCGCTACCAAGCTGCGCTACGCTCCGTTTGATTTGTGAGCCGAGATTCTAGCAGCGCTCGCCGTGAGTGGTTAGTGCCACTCCTCTGTTGGAGCGCGGCCCAACAGTCCTTGGGCCAGACGCTCAATGGAGACACCGTGTTCAAGTGCGGCAACCACCGCGGCGGTGATGGGGAGCTCCACGCCGAGCTTTGCGGCGAGCTGTAGCGCGCCATGCGCGGTAGGGATCCCCTCAACGGTTGCACCGATCTTCTCCACGGCGGCAGCGACGGGCATCCCAGAGGCGAGCAGCTCACCAAGGCGTGCGTTGCGCGAACCGGTATTTGATGCGGTGAGCGCAAGGTCACCAATCCCAGCGAGTCCGAAGGCAGTTTCGCTCCGTCCACCGCACGCCTCAGCAAGTCGCGCCATCTCCGCAACACCACGCGCTAAGAGGGCGGCGGCGGCGTTCTCGCCGTAGCCGAGTGAGCGTATGCCGCTCACGGCGATTGCGAGCACATTCTTCAGTGACCCTGAGATCTCAACGCCGATCGGGTCATCACTCAAATAGAGGCGGAACGTGGGGCGGGCAAGGAGTTGCAGAACTGCATCGCGACCCTCACCACGCGCGGCAAGTACCGCGGCGGCCAGCTTCCCTGCGGCGATCTCACCTGCAAGGTTCGGCCCAGAGAGGATCAGGATTGAAGCAGGATTTACTCCAGCAGCGATCGCGGACTCCGAGGTGCGCTCCCCCTCTCGGCTGAGCCCTTTGGAGGCGATTACGATCTTCGCGGCGCCAGCCCCTGCGCGCGGCAGGGCGTGTTGAATTGCGTCGGATGGCACGGCGATCACCAGGAGATCCCCTGCGCCAAGTGGAGCGAGCTCTTCTTCAGTGGAGCGCACGCGAACCGATGGGGAGAGCGTGACGCCAGCGAGACGGCGGGAATTCTGATGGCTTGCGGAGATCGCCGCCGCCTCAGTTGCGGTGTGTGCGATCAGCTCAATCTCGGCGGTGGGCGTGCTCTCCTGCGGATGGCTCCAGAGTGCGGCGAGTGCGGTCCCCCAGGCGCCGGCACCAAGGATGCGAATCATCGAGAGCCACCCCCAGTGCGCCCGCCACCCTTGCCACGCTCGCGTCCCTCTTCGGCGGAGCGCTCGCGCACCACGATCCGGATCGGCGTGCCGTTGAGCGGGTAACGCTCACGAATCTGATTCTCAAGGAAGCGCTGCCAGCTGAAGTGCACCTGCGCTGCGTTGCGGGCGAAGAGGACGAAGGTGGGGGGTGGCGTGGCCGCCTGCGCCGCGTAGAGGATCTTCGGTCGCTTACTGCCGCTATGCACCGGCCCCTGCCGAGCGACGGCCTCAGCGACGAGGCGATTCAGCGCGCCTGTTGGGATGCGCAACTGCCGCGCATCGGCCGCCGCAATCGCAGCATCGAGCACCTTCGTGGCGCGAAGTCCAGTGAGCGCAGAGATGGAGACGATCGTCGCAAAGTCAAGGAAGGGCGCCTGACGACGAATCAAGCCCATCGCCGTATCAAACGTGAAACCGTCCTTATCAACCAGGTCCCACTTATTCATCACAATGACGAGCCCCTTCCCAGCGTCGATCACCGAACCTGCAACATGAAGGTCCTGCGCCTGGAGTCCAGTTGATGCGTCAATGATCAGCAGGGCAACATCGGCGCGATCAAGTGCGGCGACCGAACGGACGGTGGCGTATTTTTCTGCCACAGGTCCAGAGGCGATCTTGCCACGACGCTTGATCCCGGCCGTGTCAACCAGCGTGATGTGACGGCCGGCGTGTTCAATCTGGTCGTCAATCGCGTCGCGCGTCGTCCCTGGCACATCGCTCACCACCGTCCGCTCCTCACCAAGGAGCTGGTTCAGGAGGCTCGACTTACCAACGTTTGGGCGACCAACAATCGCAACCGTTACTTCGCCCTCGCGTGTCTGCACGCCACTATCCGCGGGGAGGCCACGCAGGCTCTCAATGAGCACGTCGAGCAGGTCGCCCGAGCCGATCCCATGCTGCGCACTGACCGGGTAGATTGCATCGAAGCCGAGTGAGGCGAACTCGTGCGATGCACGCTCGCGATCAATATTGTCCGCCTTATTGGCGGCGAGAAGAATGGGTTTTCCGCTCTTGCGCAACAGTTGCGCCACCTCTGCATCGCCAGGATTTGGGCCGGTTGCGGCATCCACCACGAGGATGATGAGATCGGCGTTCGTTACGGCGATCCGCGCCTGATCCTGTACCGCTACGTCAATCACGTCGCCCTGCGACGGCTGCATCCCGCCTGTATCAACAAGGCGGAAGCGGAAGCCGTTCCATTCGGCGATCGCGATCAGTCGATCGCGTGTTGTCCCTGCGCGATCCTCCACCACCGCGCGGCGCTCACCAACGAAACGATTGAAGAGCGTGCTCTTCCCAACGTTCGGCCGACCGACCAGTGCAACGAGCGGCAGCCGCTCCTGCGTGATCTCTTCCACCGCGATCCCTGCGCGCTCAGCGCGTCGTATCACCGTGCGTCCGAAGAACTTAATGATGTGGTGCGGTACTGGGGCGTTGCTGCGGCGGCGAGCGCCTCATGCGCAATCTCTGCCGCCTTCACCTTCATACCATCCGTGCCAGCAAGCTGAACGATGGTTCGCACGACCACCTCAAGGTCTTCAATCGGGGTGCTCGTGCCACCAGTTACCCCCACACGCTTCACGCCAGCAAACTGCGCCGCATCGGTAAGCTCCTTCGCAGATTCAATCTGCAGTGCACGCGTCCCATTGATCTCGCAGAGTCGCGTCAGCTCTTTCGTGTTGGCACTCTTACTCCCGCCAACAACGACCATGAGGTCAACCTCTCGCGCCGCCTCCAGTGTGTCCTCTTGACGACGAATTGTGACGGGGCAGACGGTGTTGACCACCTTGAGTTCATGACAGCGTGGGACGAGAAAGGCGGCGAGACGCTCGAACTTCCATGGCGGTTGCGTTGACTGCGTGATCAGCGCCATCCGCTTTCGGCGTGGAATCTTGACCCAGTCCTCCTCTTCGTCAACAAGGATCGCGTCCGGCGCGAACCCAAGAAGCCCCACCACTTCCGGGTGGTTCGGCGTTCCAAGGAGGACGATATCGTACCCCTCATCCACCAGCTTCGCTAACTCACGATGCTCCTGCACTACCCAGGTGCAGGTTCCATCGATCACCTCAAGGCCACGACTTACTGCACGCTCCAGCACTTCAGGGGTGACACCGTGTGCGCGGATCACCACCGCCGCACCCTCCTTCACCTGATCAAGGCTCTCAACGTTCTCAATGCCGCGCTGATGCAGGTCGGCGATCAGCCCCTCGTTGTGCACCACATGGCCGAGCGTGTGGGTCGCCTTCCCCTCCGCACTCGCAAGCTTCGCCTTATCAATTGCCTCGCGGACGCCATAACAGACGCCGGTGCGGCGGGCGATACTGATGCTCTCAACGCTTCCCATGCGCCGATTATCCCCTAGTCGGCTCCTCGGAGTCCCAGCCACGCGTCAGGCGGCGCGCAGGAGGCTCTCTGGGCCCCCAGCAGGGGCGAAACCTGCGCTTAGGGGCGACGGTAGTCTGCGGGAAGGAGGGCTTCGACTGCGTCGTGGATCGCTCCGCTCACCGTGGCAAGCTCTGGGCGCTCACCTACCGGATGCGTGAAGCGGAGTGGTGCGCCGATCGTCAGACGCACGCGATCGACACGGCGCGGGATCAGTGCGCCTGGCGCCCACATCCGCTCCGTGCCACTCACCGCAACAGGGAGGACCGGTACGCCGCTGCGCAGCGCCAACAGCGCAACGCCGTCATGGAATTCGCCGATGCGCCCGTCTCGTGACCGCGTCCCCTCTGGATAGATGCCGAGCACCTGGCCGCTACGCAGCACACCCTCCGCTAAGCGGAAGGCTTCAAGATCGGCGCTCCCCCTGCGCACGCCGAAGACACCGTTGATACGCAGGAAGCTCCCGACGAGTGGCCAGCGCAGTGCCTCCGCCTTCCCCATCCAATTGATGGCGCGGCCTGTTGCCGGCGTAAGCCAACAGGCGAGAAAGACAGGGTCAACCCAGGAGATGTGGTTGCCAGCAAGGATGACACCACCTTGGCGCGGAAGGTGCTCGAGTCCATCGACAATGACCTCGCGTGCAAGGCGCCGAATCACCCATGCGCCGAACGCATCCGAGAGTCGCATGCCGAGTGGTGGACGCTCCAGCCCCATCTGCGCGCTAGCGACGAACCTGGCGCACGATCAGTTCCACTACGTCGGTGAGGCCAAGATCGTCGGTCAGAATGACCTGCGCATCGTCGGCGGCGCGAAGTGGCGCAACGGCTCGCGTGCGATCCTCCTGATCACGTGCCACAAGGCTCCGCAGCGCCTCGTGATGTTCAGCTGATCCCGCCGCATACCCACGCTGCAGCGCCCGACGCAGCGCCCTCGCCTCAGCAGAAGCGTCAAGGAAGAACTTATGGCGCGCCTCTGGATAGACAACGGTTCCAATATCTCGCCCAGCCAAGACCACACCGCCGCGCATTGCGATCTCACGCTGAATCGTGCGCAGTGCGGCACGCACATCTGCGACGGCAGCGACGGCAGCCACCGCCCGCTCAACCGCCTCGCTCTCGAGCTCGCTCGCAGCAAAGTTTCGGTCATCAACAATGATTGAGGCACCGCCGCTCTCAAGGTCAACGTCGGTAAGGTGCGCGAGCTGCACCACCTGCTCAATCTGCGCCGTACTCAACTTGTCCGCGCTTGCTAGACCATCGAGCTTCGCGCCCGCATCGAGCGCTGCGCGCGTGACGGCGCGATAGAGCAGCCCAGTATCAAGGAAGCCGTAGCCGAGCTCTGCCGCAACCCGCGTCCCGACGCTGCTCTTCCCACTTGAGGCGGGCCCGTCGATCGCAACCTGCGTCATCGTCGCACTCGGATCAGCCCGCAGCGCGGCTGCCGACCGCAAGGAGGATGCTGCCGAGCTCACTACGCTCGTCTGCCTCAAGCGGCCGTGATGCGCCAACCTGGATGCCCGCCAGATGGACGGGGCCAAAGGAGATGCGGATCAGGCGGCGGACCGGTCGACTAATTGCGCCGTAGAGACGGCGAACCTCATGGTGGCGCCCTTCGCCGAGTGCGATGTAGCTCCACTGTGCGGGATCGGACCCGTCATCAAGCACATCCGCTGGGAGTTGGTCTTCTGGTCGAATGTCGCGCGCATCAAGCGCACGCGCCCAGCCATCTGTGAGGCGAATGCCCGCGCGGAGTCGTGTCTGCTCTGCGTGACCGAGCGGCTGGTCACACATCACCGCGTACCCGCGCTGCAGCCCAGCGCGTGGATGTGCAATTGGTGAGACGAGTCGGCGCTCTGGCGTCAGCAGGAGCAGCCCCTCACTCTCACGGTCGAGACGGCCAATAGAGAGCATGCGCGTCGCGCGCTCCTCGCCAAAGAGCGGCGTCAGCGCCTGCGGCAACGTGATCTCAGCGTGTGGATCGGCGTGTGTGGTGGTCACCCCCCACGGCTTATGCCAAGCGAGGAGTTCGGCGCCACCGAGTGGATCGCTCGTGTCGACTACGATTGCGCTACGAGCCTGTAACGACTCTCCGTCAAGCTCGAGTGGCGTTGAGGGCTCAAAGCGCTCGCCGAGCTCTACCTTTCGCCCAGCGCTCGTGACACGCTGCGCAGCGATCGCAGCGTCTGCGCCGCGGCGGGAGAGTCCAGAGCGTTCGGCAACGAGGACGTTGACGCGGATGAGGTCAGTCAGCGAGTGCTCCTTCGCCAGCTGGCGAACTTGGCCCTTTCTCGTCGTCCGTATCCGCCGCCCCCCTACCACCTGGCGCTTCGCTGGCGAGTTGCAGATGAAGGAGTGACTCGGCATCCCCGTCAAGTGCGGGGAGATCGGTCAGCGAAGAGAGTCCAAACTTCCGCAAGAACTCGAGCGTTGTTGCGTAACGGTGCGGGCGCCCAGCAGTATCAAGGCGATCAACCTCTTCAATAAGGCCCCGCTCTAGCAGGACGCGAAGGCCGTAATCGGCATCAACGCCGCGAATCTCTTCAATCCCCGCCTTCGTCACCGGTTGGCGATAGGCAATCACGGTGAGCGTCTCTAGTGGGGCGGCGGTCATATCGGATCCACCGGTGCCGATCCATGCCAACACGGCGCGCGCCTGCTCTGGTCCACTCGTCAGCTGCAGCTCATCGCCGTGCGTCAGCAGGGTGATCCCGCGGCTGGTGAGGCTCTTCTGTAGTTCCGTGACTAGTCGGTCGAACGCGACGCGATCCGCCTCGAGCAGCTTCGCCGCCTCCTTGCGCGTCAGAGGACGATCAACAACGAAGAGGAGTGCCTCAAGGTCCGCTGCGGTTGCGGGGTGTGTCCGCTCAGGGAGGTTCACCTTCGCCTGGCGCTTCTCGTCGCTCATCGCTCCCCCTCTTGCATAGGTCGCTCGCTCGCTATGCGCTCGCGCGCTCAGTAATGATGATCGGTCCCCAGAGAGTCTGCTGGCTCACCTCAACTTCATGGCGTTTTGAGAGTTCCAGGAGGGCGAGGAAAGTCACCGCAATGAACGAACGATCCTTGCGCCCGCCGAGGAGTGTCTCCAAATCGACGCCGACAAGTCCGTTGAGCCGCACCGCTTCACGGATCGCAGCAAGCCGATCACCAATAGTAACCTTCAGGCCAACTGGTGCCATCGCCAGCGCGGCGAGTGGGCGCCGACGAGCGGCAATCCTCGACATCGCGCGAGCGAGTCGACGCGGGTCGGACTGCACCGGGACGAGTGGCTCAGTGAAGACCGGCTTCGGCTGTGGCAGGAGGCGGATCGGCTGCTCACGCTGCCAGAGCGGCATCAGCATGCGATCGCCGAGCACGCGTGCAGCATCGCGGAAGACGCGGTAGCGCACGAGGCGCGCACGCAGATCAACCGCGTCGTCAGCATCATCAAGATCGTTCGCCTCAAGCGCCGCTGCCGCAATCGGTCGAGGCAGGAGGGCGCGACTCTTCAACACGATAAGCTGCGCTGCAACCGAGACGAACGCTGAGAGTGTCTCTAGGCGATCGTCAGGGATCTCCGCGAAGAAGCGGAGGAACTCGTCGGCGAACGGTGCGAGCGGAACCCGGCAGACATCAAGTTCGTCGCGCTCGATGAGCGCCAGGAGGAGACCGTATGGACCGCTGAACTCCCCAAGCGCCACATAGGAGCGGGTCCGACCGAAGAGACCCCCCTGCTCGCGGCGGAAGACGACCCCCTCAATATCGGCAACGGCGGGATCCGGAAGCTCAAAGCCCTCTGCAATCACCGAACGGTTCATCTCACTCCCCCTCCCGCCTCAGGTGAGAGGATACGCGCCCCACGCCACTCGTGGGGGCAGGGAAGGCGCCGTCGCTCATAAAGGGCCGAGTAGGAGTTCAGTCAGGCCGAAGCTGAGGCTGCCGAGGATGCTGCCAAGCGGAGTGAAGAAGACGATCGCAATCACGATCGGGAAGGCGAAGCGTGAGGCGCTCGCCCCTTCTACTTGATCAGCAAACCGTGGGGAGAGCAACCCGAGCAGACCAACGAGGACCGCGCGTCCGTCAAACGGAGGGATCGGCAGCAGGTTCAGAAAGAAAAGCGCCACGTTGTAGTAGGTGAAATACACAAAGAGGAAGGCGATGAAATCTGGCAGCGAGGGGCCTTCAAGGACGCGGTAGAGTCCTGCAACCACTACGGCAAGGAGCAGGTTGCTGGCTGGTCCAGCGAGCGCCACGGTTGCCCATCCAAGAGCGCCGCCTCGTAAACTTTGAGGCAACACTGGTGTCGGCTTTGCCCAACCGATTATCCAGCCTCCAGAGATCGCAGAGAGGATCAGAAGTCCGGCTCCGAGTGGATCAATGTGCCGACGCGGATCAAGCGAAACGCGGCCGAGGGCGCGTGCATGTCCATCGCCCAGCCGCCACGCCATAGCGGCGTGCGCCGCTTCATGAACGGGAAAACTAAGGATCAATAGAAGTACCGCTGCGGCAAGGGCACCAATCGTCTCTGCGTCCATACCCGAATCCTATCGCTTAGGCGCGTGGGTGGGCGCGCTTATACGCGTCGCGGACGTGGCTCCCGAGCAGGTGCGTGTAGAGCTGCGTTGTGGCGATATCGGCGTGCCCGAGCAGTTCTTGGACCACGCGAAGGTCGGCGCCGCCATCAAGGAGGTGCGTCGCAAACGAGTGCCGCAACGTGTGCGGGTGAATCTCCCTGCCAAGACCAGCGGCGCTCGCGGCGCTTCGGATCGTCGTCCACGCCGCCTCACGGCGAAGGCGAGCGCCACCACGCGCCAGCAGGAGCGCCGATGGCTCAGGTGCTGCGCCGCCGCTTCGAGCGGAAGCGCCAGCATGCGCGGCGCGTCCTCCGTCTAGATACGCGCGCACAGCATCAGCCGCCGGCTCTCCGATCGGGACCACCCGTTCACGCCGTCCCTTACCAAAAAGTCGCACTGTCCCCTCAGCGAGATCAATCCCATCAAGATTGAGATCCACGATCTCACTGACACGACCACCAGATCCGTAGAGCAGCTCACCAAGTGCGCGCGCGCGCTGTGCGTCAGCCGCAGCGAGTTCGCTGACATCGCGCGGGGCGGCGAGCGCTACAAGGAGTCGTTCCACTTCGTCTGGTCGCAGCACAGCCGGCAGGTTGCGTCGTGTGCGCGGCAGGTCAATCTCGCCACTCAGCGACCGCGTCAGCTCACCCTCCCCCTCTGCAAATCGGTAGAGGACACGGAGCGCTGCGGCGCGGCGACGCTTGGTGGCGACGGCAACGTTCGCATCGGCCAGCCACTCCTGCGCCGCCTTTGCATCGTTGCGCCAGGCATCTCCCGCACCGAGCGAGGCGGCGAACGAGCGGTAGTCGCCACGGTAGGCCTCCAGCGTGCGCGGTGAGAGGTTCCGCTCCACGCTGAGGTAGACGAGACACGACGCAATGATGCGATCGAGCTGGCTACTCGACGCCGTGCCGCTCATGATCCGTTGCGGCCCGCCTTCACCAGTAGCTCGCGTGCCGCAGCCTCGGCACCACTCCCAGCGCCATCTCCAGCAAGCATTGAGGCGAGCTCAGCGACTCGCTCAGCATCGGAGAGGCGTCGCACCTGCGTAATGGTTCGTCCACCCTCCTCGCGCTTCGACACATGCAGGTGCACATCAGCTTGCGCCGCAACTTGCGGAAGGTGGGTGACACAGAGGACCTGATGTTGCGTGGCGATGCGCTTCAGGCTACGACCGAGCGTCTCACCCGCTCGCCCACCGAGCCCAGCATCAATCTCATCAAAGATCAGTGTCCGTCCCTCACTTGCGTCACTGAGCGCCTCTTCCAACGCGAGGGAGACACGACTCAACTCACCACCAGAGGCAATCTTCGCGATGGGGGCGGCGGGCTCACCAGCGTTTGGCGCGAAGAGATACTCAACCTCATCTCCGCCACTGCGATCCACCAGGCACGACACACCATCAACAAGTGGATCGTCGCCCCCGCCACGGCGTGGTTGGAGGTCAATCTCAAACGTGGGCGGCAGGGCAAGCGCGCTGAGCGCTGTGTTCACCGCCTTCTTCAAGCTGCTCACCCCTGCAGTTCTTGCAGCACGCAACGTCAGCGCCATCGTGCCGATCTGCACCGCAAGTTCGGCACGTTCCTTGGTAATTGCCCCCTGACGGGTTGCCGCCCCCTCAAGTCGTTGCACTTCTTCAGCGGCGCGCTCCAGCGCTTCAGCAAGACCGTTCTCATCGGTGCGGAACCTTCGCTCAAGCGAGAGGATCAGGCCGAGTCGCTCCTCAATTTCTGCAACTGGACGCGCCGGCGCCTCGGCGGCGCCACGTCCAGCAACGTCGCGTGCAAGGTCATCAATCTCAATCGCTAGTGCGCTGATCCGCTCTGCTAGTGCCGCCGCACCCTCGTCCAGCTTGCGCAGCTCCCCCGCCGTGCGGTCCAAAAGGCGCGATTGGCCCCGCATCCCCGCATCATCTCCATCAAGGAGCTCAAGGATCTCGCCACGGAGCGTCTCAATACGGTCGCCACTGGATGCGCGACGCAACTCTTCGCGAAGCCGCCCCCCCTCACCAGGCTCAACCGCCGCAGCGAACAGATCGTCACGTTCAGCGCGCGCAATAACCAGCAGCGCCTCACGGCGAGCATCGTCACCGCCGAGCGCCTCAAACTCGCTCAGAAGGCTCGCCCGCGCCTCAACGAGTGTCCCAATCTCTTCACGAAGTGCAAAGCTCTTTGACCAGCGATCAAGCAGATCGCGCTGACGGGATCGATCACCGAGCCGCTGCTGATCATGTTGGCCGTGGATTTCAATGCGTGGTGCCACCTCGGCGGCGAGTCGTCCGATCGTGACGAGTTCATCATCGATGCGCGCCACCGAACGCCCCTCCGCGTGAACTTCGCGCACGATGATCTGTTCGCCGCCTTCGCCGCTCATCAGGAGGTCGACTCGCAACCGATCCTCACCAGTACGAATCGCTCCAGCATCTGCACGCGCGCCACGTGCCAGAGCAAGGGCATCCACGATGAGACTCTTTCCGGCGCCCGTCTCGCCCGTCAGGACGGTGAGGCCGGGACCGAACTCTACGCGTACGGCATCAATAATGGCGAGCCCAGCAACGCCAAGCTCACGAATCTGTGAGCCGCCCACCGCGCTACCCTTCGCCGCACTCACCGCGGAAGGAGGTCAACCTTCTGGCGCACAAGGTCCCAGAAGGGTGCAAGTCCGTCGAGCTCGGCAAAGCGAATGGTGGCCGCCGCTGCCGTTACCGTCACACGATCGCCAGGTTCAAGCGGCTCGTCGATCCAACCATCAATTGAGATGACCGCCTCCTCCCCCGCAACAACCGTGCAGGTGACGCTCTGCTCTCCAGGGACAACAACTGAGCGAACGGTTGCAAGGTATGCAGCGATCGGCGTGACGATGATGTTGCGGCTGACTGGATCAAGGATCGGTCCGCCAGCGGAGAAGGAGTAGCCAGTTGAGCCGGTTGGTGACGAGATCACCACGCCATCGGCGATGTAGGTGGCAAGGTGGCTTTTGCCGATCGCAACATCAAGGCGCACGACGCGCGGAAGGCGCCCTCGCGCAACGACCACATCATTTAGCGCGGTGAAGGTTCGCGTTGTTCCCTTTACGCGATGCACCACAGCGCTGAGCGCCATGCGCTCCTGGAGGCGCCACTTGCCGTCAGCGAAGGCCTGTAGCGCCATCGCGAGTTGAAAACTCTCCGAGCGGGCGAGGAAACCGATCTTCCCGAGGTTTACCCCAAGGAGTGGGACCCCGTGCGCTGCAACGGCGGCGGCTGCGCGGAGGAAGGTGCCGTCACCACCAAGCGAGAAGAGCACCTCGCTCCCAGGGAGTGCTCTAGCAATGCCCTCCTGCTCCTCGGCGGCTAAGCCCCAGTGCTCAATGCCGTGGGCGGCGCACCACCCGGCGGCCTCATCCCACGCCTCTAGGGCGAGATCGCTCGTAGGGTTATAGACAAAACCGAAGCGGCGCATGGCTACATCATCGCACATGGGAATCAGCGTTCGCGTTCCCTGCAGGGGGCTGCGGGGCACCGCGAGGGGCGGGAATTACTGGTTGCGCGCGCTCCAGGCGGCTCGGATGCGGCGCTCAATCCCAGCCTCGTCAAGACCGATCAGCGTGCGGAGATCGGCAACGCTGCCGTGGTCGACGAAGCTGCCAGCAGGGATCCCGATCGTGGCGATGGAGGCCTTGACGCGGCGGCCAGTTGCCGCTTCGTGTGCTGCCAGCGACTCCACAACGGCACCACCGAATCCACCAGCCTCAACGCTCTCTTCAAGCGT
>CALMIH010000008.1 GCA_937864085.1 uncultured Chloroflexota bacterium | reverse complement strand
ACGCCGAGGGGGCAACGAGTGTCCCCGCCAACTTCCGATCGAGTCCGAGCTTCGCGCAACGAATCGCGTCGGTGATCACGCCGGCGCTGTTCGGCGAATCCCAAACTTCAAGCTTCAACTCCGCAGTAAGCGGCACGCCGCCGAAGGTGGTCCCTTCGAGTCGGATGTTCGCCCACTTGCGGTCAAGGAGCCATGGCACGAAGTCCGAAGGGCCAACGTGCACCTGACCCTCGCCCATCGGCTCATCAAGGATTGAGGTGACCGCGTTGGTCTTTGAGATCTTCTTGCTCTCCAGTCGGTCGCGCTCCAACATGTTCTGGAAGTCGGTGTTCCCACCGAAGTTCAACTGATACGTGCGATCGAGGTGCACGCCGCGATCGGCGAAGAGTCGAGCAAGAACGCGGTGTGCAATCGTCGCACCAACCTGGCTCTTGATATCGTCGCCAACGATCGGAAGACCGGCGGCGGCGAACTTCTTCTGCCACTCAGGCTCGCGACCAATGAAGACTGGGATTGCGTTTACGAACGCGCAGCCCGCCTTGATCGCCTGCTCAGCGTAATAGCGGATCCCCTCTTCGCTGCCGACCGGAAGGTAGGCAACCAAGACGTCCACCTTGCGCTCCTTGAGCACTGCGGCAACATCAACTGGCTTCTCTGGTGACTCCTTCACCACGTCGCGCAGATACTTCCCAATGCCGTCAAGCGTTGGTCCGCGCTGCACGATGACGCCAGTCGTTGGGATCTCCTGGAAGGTCCAGGTGTTGTTCGGCTCTGCGCCGAGTGCAACGGAGAGGTCCTTGCCAACCTTCGTGACGTTCACATCGAATGCGGCAACGTACTCAAGATCTCGTACGTGGTATCCGCCAATGTCGACGTGCATCAGTCCTGGGACCTTTGCATCGTTCTTGGCGTCCGCGTAGAAGTAGCGACCCTGGACGAGGCTGCTCGCGCAGTTCCCTACGCCCGCAATCGCGACGCGGATCGGGTTCGTTGCCTTGACAGGCGTTGTTGGCGCCGGTCGTGCGTTCCATTGGGCCCTTGGCCCGTTCATCTCCATCATGTTGCGTACCCCCTTGTTACTACCGTTCTTTTGCGGAGCTGACTGTCAGCCCCACCTTCACTTACCGCTGGCAACGCCAGCGGTGAGCATCAATCTGCCGCTACTGGCGCGGCGAAACCTTCCCTTGCGCTGCTGCTGCCTGCTCGGCTGCTGCAAGCCCGGCGCGGATGAATCGAATCCGCTGCACCACGGTGATCGCAGAGGCGACAGAGATGATGAGGAGCGCGGCGGTGAGCCAGGTTGCGCTCGCGAGTCCGCCAGCGAGCAGGCCAACGATCAGCACGGCGGCGCGTTCGGCGCGCTGTGCAATGCCGATGTTTGCGCAGACGCCAAGCCCCTCGCCGCGCGCGCGCACGTAGCTCACCAGTGAGCCGGTGCCGAGCGCGAGCGTTGCAAGACCAATCACTTCGGTCTTGCCGTTCATCGCGGCTCCCGCGGCGATGCCGGCGTAGATCACCGCCTCGCCTGCACGGTCCATCGTTGAATCAAGGAATGCGCCAAAGTCGCTCGTCTTTCCTGTGGCGCGCGCAAGCGTTCCATCAAGTCCATCAAAGAGCGTGCCGAAGATCAAGATGAGTGCGGTGAGAACCCACTGACCTGCGGCGGCGGCAAATGCCGCGGCAAGGACAATGCCGAACCCCACAATGGTGAGCGCGTCTGGTGTGAAGCCGAGTCGACCAAGGAACAGCGCGATCGGTTCGCCGATACGCTTGATGCGCGCGCGCTCATCGCCTGTGAAGAGACTCCCTTCAGTTGCGCGGCTCGCCATGGTTACGCCTCCTCTGCGCGCACGGCGTCAACGAGTGGTTGTGCGTTCGGAAGTGCAACCTGCGGCGCAACCCAGGCGGCGGGATTCGCAACACCGAGTGCGGAGAGCATCAGGGCGTGGCCTTCGGCGATCGTCTCGGTGCGCAGCGTGCAGATGGATTCACGGCCAGAGCGCTCGCTGGTGACGAGACCGGCGCTGCGAAGTCGGCGGAGGTGCCAGCTGACCAGTGGCTGGGAGAGGCCGGTCGACTCGATCAGCTCGGAGACGGTGGCTGGGCCCTGGGCGAGTCGGCGGACAAGATCCAGGCGGTTGGTGTCCCCAAGGGCGCGGTGGACACGACGCGCCGCCTCAATGACGTCGCGCTCGCCAGTGAGCTGGTGCACGGCGGCGGGAAGCGCCGCGGCGCTCTTCGTCGTCATCGAGAAGCCTCGTGAACGGTGCCTTGCATATAGCGGAAGTTTATATGAATTCTCGTTGATAGGAGCGCCGAGCGCGGTTTGTTACAACTAGCTGGCGATCGCCTTCACTACCGCCTCAATCAGCCCGCCTGGGAGGAGGCCGAGGAGAAGGGTGCCAGCAGCGGCAACAACGAGACCGGCGCGCAGGAGTGGGGCGGTCGCAACCTGGACCTCCACCTCAGCCGGGTCGCGCATGAAGAGGTAGATGATGACACGGAGGTAGTAGAAGGCGGCAATGGCCGCGTTAAGCACCGCAACAATGGCGAGCACGCTGGCGATACCGCCCGCCTGGACGGCGCTCAGGATCACGTACGCCTTGGCGAAGAAGCCGGCCGTTGGCGGAATACCGGTGAGGCTCAGCAAGAAGAGTGCGGCGAGGAGTGCAAGCATCGGATGCTTCCGGCCAAGACCAGCAAGGTCGGAGAGCTGCACCGTTGCACCAGGTCGTCCCTGTACGGCGGTAAGGAAAGCGAATGCGCCGAGATTCATCAGTGCGTATGCGGCGGAGTAAAAGAGCACACCAGCAATTCCAGATGCTTCCCCTTCACCCGCGGCAACGATGCCGACCATCAGGTAACCAGTGTGTGCAATCGATGAGTAGGCAAGCATGCGCTTCACGTTGGATTGCGTCAGCGCAACAAGGTTACCGAGTGTCATCGTGGCGGTTGCAAGGATCGCCACAACTGGAATCCATGCTGCGGCAAGTGGGAGAAGTGCAATCAAGAAGATCTTAATCATCAAAACAAATGCGCCGATCTTTGGACCAACAGAGAGGTATCCGGTGATTGGCGTTGGTGAGCCCTGATACGCATCTGGTGTCCAGTAGTGGAATGGCACCGCCGCAATCTTGAAGGCGACGCCAGTGGTGATGAGTGCGAGTGCCATCGCAACGGCAGGTTGAAGTCCCGCGCCAGCGGCGGTGAGTGCAGTCGAAATCTCGGTGAGCGACGCGGTGCCAGCGCTCCCCCATAGAAGAACGATGCCAAAGAGCAAGATGGCGCTCGAGAAACTTCCAAGCAGGAAGTACTTCACCGCACCCTCAGTGCTAAGTGGGTCGCGCTTCGCATACCCAGCAAGGATGTAGCCAGGAATCACCATCAGCTCAAGTCCGATGAAGAGCGTCACAAGATCGCCCGACGCGCCAACCAAAATTGCACCGCAGAGGGCGAAGAGGAGTGTTGCGGCGAATTCGGCGCTCGGATAACGCCGCGCAGCGAGGTGGTCTGGTGAGATCAGCAGGGTGATTGCCACCACCGCTGATCCGAGAAGGCCGAGGTAGGCAACAAACGGTCCGCCGATATATGCGCCGCTTAGTGCGGTCACCGTGCCGCCGCTCTGTTGAAGCAGGATCCACGACGTCAGGCCGAGCCCAGCGAGTGCAACAGCGATCGGCGCGTAGCGACGGCTCGGCGTCAGTCCATCACTCAGGAGCACCGCAACCGCGGTGAGCCCAACGGTGATGAGTGGCGCAATGGTGAGAAGGTCGCCGCTCATTGAATCAGCCCTCCAGACGCGTACATGAGGAACTGCGCGACGCTCGAAGCAAATGCGTTAGTGAGGAGTGATGGAAGGATGCCGAAGGCCACGATCATCGCAGCGAGTGGGGCGAGGGTAGCAATCTCAATTGGCGTCACGTCGGTCAAGTGTGAGCCGAGACCCTTCAGGAACGGCGAGAGTGG
>CALMIH010000007.1 GCA_937864085.1 uncultured Chloroflexota bacterium | reverse complement strand
TATGGCTATGCGCTCCAGGAGCGTGCGGTGACGCCGGCAACTATCTTCATGGACGTACCGGTCGACTTCGGTGAGGGCTGGACGCCTGGCGAATGGGACAACCTTGAGCGCGGACCTGTGACCATGCGCCATGCCCTCCAGGGGTCGCTCAACATTCCCGCGGTCAAGACGGCGATCCGCACCGGCGCCGACCAGATCTGGCGCGACATGCGTGACGGCGTCTTCAAGTTCCTCGGGGAGGATAATTACGCTGGCGCCTCTATTGCGATCGGCACGCTAGAGGCACGCTACGTGGATCTTCTTTCCGCGTACGGCGCGCTCGCAAGCCAGGGCGATACAGTACCCAGACGCTACGTGCTCCGAATTGAGGACCGCAACGGTGACGTCATCTGGAAGGCGGCCACGCCGTCAAGCGAGCGACGCAGCGTCATGGAGCCAGCGGTTGCCGACCTCGTAACCAACATCATCGCCGCGAATACTGACCCTTCGCAGAACCCTGTCTGGGCCTCGCGCCGTCTCATCGCTGCCAACGGAAAGCGCCGCCCCGCCACCTTCAAGACTGGAACAACGGACCAGGCGAAGGATCTCGCCGCCTTCGGCTACCTTGCCCCACCAACAGATTCGGACGCACAGCACCTCGTGACAGGGGTCTGGACGGGAAACTCCGATGCAACGCCAGCTACCGTCCTCTCGCTCTCCGCCGCTGGTGGCCTCTGGCAGTCGTACTTCACCGAGATTACACGTGACCTTCCGATCGCCCAGTTCAAAGATCCAGAGGGGCTTGAGCAGGTGGTCATTGACGCCAACACGGGCGAGCTCCCCGGCCCCTGCACCACTGCGACGATCTCTGAGTACTTCCTGCCTGGCACCGCCCCAACCACCTCATGCAGCACCTTCCGCACGCTCGCCGTTGATCAAGCAAGCGGACTTCTCTGGGATAGCTCCTGCAGCAGCACGCGCATTGAGAAGGTGTTCATGGATCTCAGCCTGCTGGAGACAGAGTGGCCGACTTGGCAGGCGGCAAACATTGAGTGGGCGGAGCGGGCACGCCAAGGGATCAATGTGATCGGCGGCGCACGACTCGGTGCAACGACCTACTTCTACGAGTCCTACTGGCGACCGAACGGGAGCACCTGGGGTGGCGACATTGCGCCCACCCGCTCCTGCAGCTCACCACCGCCCACCCCTGCGCCGACGGTAGCGCCGAGCCCCTAACTCAACGCGGGCGGTTAAAGCAGCGCGATCGTCACACCATCGCGTCCTGGCGTGTCCGCATCTCTCACCTCGCGCACTTCAGAGAGTTCGCGGAGGCGGCGGCGAACCGCGTCACGCAGTGCGCCAGTCCCCACGCCATGAATGATCTCCAAGCGTTCCCCGCCGGCAAGGAGGAGCGCATCAATCCTCGCCTCGAGTGCAAGCAGCGCGTCCTCAACGCGCGCTCCGCGTAGATCAAGTCGGGCAACGGCATCTGCTGAAGCACTCGGTCGGCTAATTGGAAGTGCGCTCCGCTTCTGTCGCCCGATGACCCTGGCGACCTCACTCCGTGGGACCTCGAGTCGCATACCACCGAGCGCAACACTGATCCTATCCTCGCCGTCAAGGGCGAGTACCTCACCGCGCGCACCGCTGCGCAGCTGCACCTCATCGCCGATCGCTACGTCGCTGATCTCCGTCTCCCTCAACTGCACCTCTTCGCGCAGTCGCTCTTCATTGCGCGCGAGCGCTGATCGCACAGCCTCTGCAGCGGATGTGACGCTCAGTGTCAGGCTGCCGTCAACCAGAGTGGCGCGCAACTGCTCAACCTGCGCCAACAGCTGCGCCGCGGCCGCCGCCGCCTGCGCGCTCGCCGTACGACGCGCCTCATGTAGTTCATCCTGAGCGAGCCGCCGTGTAGCAACCGCCTCCTGCAGCGCCTCGTCTGCGCGACGCTGCAAGCCCTCCGCAACGCGCTCTGCCTCAAGGGCAGACTGACGCGACGCTGCGGCGGCGGTGAGTGATGCGTCAAGCGCCACGCCTTGATCACTCCGTCGCGCTTGACCCGCCGTAAGGAGTGATGCTGGGAGCCCGAGCCGTTCAGCGATCGCAAAGGCCTGTGAGCCGCCAGGCGTTCCAATGATGAGTCGATACGTAGGCCGCAGCGTGGCTAGATCAAACTCCACCGCACCGTTCACAACTCCAGGAGTGACATGGGCATACTGCTTCAACTCGGCGAAGTGACTCGTAGCAAGAAGCCGCATGCCACGTGTTCGGAAGTCATCAATAATGGCAGCGGCGAGTGCCGCCCCTTCGGCTGGATCGGTGCCTGCCCCCGCTTCGTCGAGAAGGATCAGATCGCCGCGCTTCGCCCCCGCATGAATGCGCAGGATGGAGGTGAGGTGCCCTGAGAAGGTTGAGAGGCTCTGCGCGATTGATTGGTCATCACCAATGTCGGCCCAGACACCGCCAGTTGGCGGCATTCCTGAGCCAGCATCCGCAGGAATTGGAAGCCCGGAATGATGCATTGCAGTCAGGAGTCCGACCGTCTTCAGCGCCACCGTCTTACCCCCAGTGTTCGGTCCAGTGATCAGCAACACGCGCTGCGCGGTAGTGAGCTCTAGGTCAATAGGGACAACGGTGCCGAGCAGGAGTGGGTGTCGGGCTCGGCGCAGCGCCAGCAGGTCATCGCTTCGCGAGTTGGCGAAGTTCCAGTCCCCCTCCGCCGCCGAGTCAGCCGTTGCACGCGCAAGATCAATCTCAGTCAGCCGCTCAAGGTTCAGGCGAAGTGCGGGCTCCTCTGCTGCAACCAGGGCTGTCAACGCAGCGTAGATGCGCACCTCCTCTGCTGCAACGGCACTCTCCGCTTCGCGAGCCGCATTGCCGAGCTCAACGACCGCAAGTGGCTCAATCCAGATCGTCTGCCCAGTCGCGCTTGCATCGTGCACAATGCCAGGCACCTTCGACTTTGCCTCAGCGCGCACTGGGAGCACGTAGCGCCCGTTGCGCAGCGTCACGATCGGCTCTTGCAGGTACGGACTGTACTCCTTCGCATGAGCAAGACCCTCCAGGCGAGTCCTCAGGCGCTCCAACGCGACGCGATGGTTGGCGCGCAAGGCGCCAAGCACGGGCGACGCAGCATCGCTCAGTGTTCCGTCTGAGGCAAGTGAGCGATCAAGTTGACCGCGGAGCGTCCGGATCGGTGCGATCTCTTCGGCGACGCGCTGCAAGAGCGGTCCGCCGGCGGCGAGCTCCCCGCGCAAGCGATCCCCTACGCGTAGCGTCTCAGCAACGGCGAAGAGCGCACCGCCATCAAGGGTACCCCCCTTCTCCGCGCGATCAAGTGCCGGGCGAAGATCCGCCGCTCCGCCGATATGTGGATCTGCACCATCACGGCGCAGCGCTCCGATCTCCACGGTCATTGTTCGTCGTCGATCAGCGGCTGGATCAGCAAGTGCCGGTCGAATCGCCAGGGCCGCCTCACGAGATGGGGCGAAGCCGCAGTGCAGGGCGATCAGCGAGAGGACGGCGCTCCACTCAAGTCGCGCAAGAGAGCGCTCATCGTAGTGACGAATCGTGCGCGCCATCGGGCCGCTATGGACGCAAGATCTGCTGCAGCTCAGGCGGGAGTGAGGAGCCGATCAGCGTCCAGATGAACGGATACACGATCCCATGCAAGAGGCCGGCCGACTGTGACGCCGCACTCGCGACGGCGAGTGATCCGAACGGCTCTGGCGCTGGGGCGAGAAAGGTCCCTGTCGCTTCAAGAAGAAAGAGCATCGCACTGCAGAGGAGGAGTGCCTGCGCCAGTCCCAACACTGCACCAAGAAGCGAGTCGATTAGTCCGAGGCGTAGCGCCTGCAAGAGTGTGCGCAGCGCGTTGCCGAGCAACCAGGCTGCGATACCGAGAAAGATCCAGGCCGCCCCGACCAAGATCAGCAGGCTCACGAGTCGCGCATCAACATCCGGAAGGAGCGCTGAGACAACCTCCGAAATCGGAGCGCGCCCCTGTGCTGCAAGGAAGAGTCCAGTAACTGTTGCGAGTGTTGAGATGATCATCCGTGCAGCGCCCCTCCCCCAGCCCCACCAGGTGCCAAGGACGGCTGCGATCAGGATGACCGCATCAACGGCGACGCTGAGGCTCATTGCGCTTCGGCGCCGCGCACCTTTGTTCCATGGCGCTTCGCAGCACTTGCAGTGAAGGCGTCAACCTCAGCTGTGATCGCGTCGTCGAGCGCAGCAGCGGCATCTGGCTGGAAGGTGAAACGGAGTCCGACAGAACGTTCACCAGGTGCCATCCCTCCACCCGCGAAGAGATCAAAGAGTTCCACTGATAGAGCCGATTTCACCGACTCCTTCGCCAAGGCCACCAGGTCGCCAATCAGGACGCCAGCGGGGGCGGCAAGCGCAACGTCACGCTGAATTGGTGGTGTGCCTGGCGGAAGGAGCACACGTCGAACAGCTGGCTGCCCACTGCTGAGACCGTGCAGCGCAAGCTCCGCCATCAGGATGCGTGGAGATGGACGCCACTCGGGCGCCGCTGGATGTAGCTCTCCGATCAGCCCAGCGATGCCTTCGCCAGTAGCGCGCGCCGAACGCCCTGGATGCAACAGCGTTGCGTCGCCCGCTTCGAGTGGGAGGTAGCGCGGCGTTGCGTTGCAGAGTGAGGCGACCGAAGCGATCAGTCGCTTCAGCTCGTCAAGGTCCCAGAGGCGTGGTGCCCCACCTGGAGCAGCGGAAGCGATCTCGCCCCAGACGATGACACCGAGACGCGTCCACTCCGTTGGTCCACCTTTGGTTCCGCCGTATCCGCGCCCGATCTCAAAGAGTGCGCCGCTCAGTGCGCCGTAGCGAAGGTTCGCCTCCGCGCGGTCGAGCAGGCTCGGCAAGAGCGAGCGACGAAGTTGATCATGGTCGGCGGAGAGCGGATTGCTGAGGAGGAGCGCCTCGCTCGCCGCTGCACCTTCGCGCTCGGCGAGTAGACCTGTGACAAGACCAACAGGCTCAGCGTGTCGATCGCTTAGCGCCGGGGAGACCAGCGCATGTGTCACCGCTTCGCTCAGCCCCTGCGCAGCGAGTGAGGCGCGCACCTGATCTCGCAGTGCGGTTGGCTGTGGAAGGTAGCCAGGAAGGTCGCGTCCTGGCAGCGTTGGCGTGATGCGATCGTAGCCATAGAGGCGCGCCACCTCTTCGGCAATGTCGGCCTCAAGCTCCAGATCGCGCCGCCATGGCGGGACCACTGCGACCAGGCTCTCCCCCTTCGCAGCGCTCACCGTTCGCTTGCTCGTGACTGGAACACTCGTCGCCCCCTTTGCCTCGGTCACGCTGATCGCGATGCCAGCGAGGAGCTTCGTCTGTTCTGCATCAGGAACGTTCACGCCAATCAGCCGGCGTACGCGCTCAGGACGGAAGGCGAGTTCACGTGTCTGGCCGACCGCCTTCGGATCACTGTCGAGCTGGCCGCGACGCACCGTGCCACCCGCCCATGTCGTAATCAGAGCCGCAACCTGATCCGCCGCGAGCGGTGCAAGGTCGAGCTCCTGGCCGCGCTCAAAGCGATGCGACGCCTCCGAGCGGAGACTGTGTCGCTGTGCGCTGCGTCGAATCGTCGTTGGGGCGAAGACGGCACTCTCAATGACCACGCTCTTCGTGGTGGCAGAAACTTCACTTGAGGCGCCACCCATCACGCCAGCTAGGGCGAGTGCGGCGCGCTCATCGGCGACCACAAGATCGCTCGCATCAAGGGTCCGCTGCACGTGGTCAAGCGTCTCAAGCTGCTCCTTCGCCTTCGCCAGGCGAATCTGGATCCCGGAGCCAACTCCGGCGCGATCGAAGGCGTGGGTCGGCTTCCCGAGTTCGAGCATGATGTAGTTGGTCGCGTCCACCACGTTAGAGATGGAGCGGAGACCCGCCGCCTTCAGGCGCATCTGGATCGCATCCGGGGCTGCGGCAACGGTGACTCCATCCACAACTCGTAGCACCACGCGTGGCGCAAGGGCAGGGTCGGCAACGGTGAGCTTCAGGCCATCCCCCACCTCACTTGAGCCTTCAGCAATCTTTCGCGCGTTGTACTTCACCGGTGAGCCGGTGATCGCCCCCACTTCACGTGCGAGGCCAAGGAGCGATAGGAGGTCGCCACGGTTCGGCTTCACATCAACGTCAATGACGTCTTCACCAAGGTAGTCACTGATCGGCGTGCCGAGCGGCGCCTTCGCGTCAAGGATCAAGATACCGTCGCCATCATCAGTTGCGTCGAGCTCTGCGCCAGAGCAGAGCATCCCCTCCGATGCAACCCCCATCTTCTCCGCACGCTCAATCAGTCGGCCATCTGGCATCAGCGCACCGACAAGCGCAACAGGGACACGCTGCCCAGCGGCGATGTTGCGCGCGCCGCAGACGACCTCGAGCACCTGATCTTTTCCGATGCGCACCTTGGTCAGCTGCAGACGATCGGCGCGAGGGTGTGGCGAAACTTCAAGGAGCTCGCCTACGACCATCTTCCCCCAGTTGCCACCCCATCGCTCAAGCCCGCGAACCTCAAGCCCACGCAGGGTGAGCGCATCGGCAAGCTGCTCGGGTCTGAGCTGCACATCAACGAACTCGCGAAGCCAAGAGAGCGGCACCCTCATCGCAAACCTCGCAGCATGCGCAGGTCGTTCTCGAGGAAGGCGCGCAGATCAGGGATCTCGTGTCGGAGCATCGCAATCCGCTCAACGCCAAGTCCAAATGCAAAGCCCTGATGAGTTTCTGGGTCAATGCCCCCGTTCTCTAGAACGATCGGGTGAACCATGCCAGCGCCGAGAATCGTCATCCAGCCATCTTTTGCGCCGCCCCACGAAACATCAACGGCAACAGATGGTTCGGTGAACGGATAGTAGCCAGGACGAAAGCGCGTCCGTGTGCTCGGGCCGAAGAGGCCGCGCGCCAACTCGTCGAGGATGCCTTTCAAGTCGGCGAGGGTGGTGCCGCGATCAACAAGGAGCCCCTCCACCTGGTGGAACTCAAAGCCGTGGCTCGCGTCGACCGCTTCATAGCGGAAGCAGCGGCCGGGAAGGATCACGCGAATCGGTGGCTGCACGGCGCGCATCGTTCGAATCTGCCCTGGCGATGTGTGCGTGCGAAGGAGCCTACCCGGCTCACGAAGATAGAGCGTGTCCCAGAGATCGCGCGACGGGTGGTCCTCAGGGATGTTGAGCAGCTGGAAGTTTGTGACGTCATCCTCAACCTCTTGCCCTTCAGCAACGGTGAAGCCGAATGAGGCCATGATGCGTGCGATCGCACCGATCGTCTCAGAAATCGGATGCAGAGAACCGACCTGTGGGAGCGGTCCAGGTGCCGTAGGGTCAGCCGACTCTGCAGCGATCAGCGCGCTCAACTCTGCCGCCCCAGCAGCGCCACGTCGATCGCTCAGTGCAGCATCAATAGCTGCGCGCACCTCATTCGCAATCGCGCCAATCTTTGGACGATCCTCTGCAGAGAGCGCCCCGATCCCGCGGAGGAGATCGGTCAGTGCGCCGCGCTTGCCGAGGAGTGAGGAGCCGAGATCGTCAAGGGCGGCGCTTGTTTCGGCCGCACCGATCTTTGCGATCGACTCAGTTTGGAGGGTACGGAGTTGCTTCTCGAGTGCCGCGAGCTCCACGGCTGCGACCTAGCGCGTCAGGCGCGCTTCGCTACGTCCGCGACCGCAGTGAAGGCCGCAGCATCGCGAACGGCGAGGTCAGCCAACATCTTTCGGTCGATCGCAACGTCGTTGCGCTTCAGGCCGGCAATAAAGACGGAGTAGGAAAGACCATTCAGTCGAGCGGCCGCGTTCACGCGGTGAATCCAGAGCTCACGCATCTGGCGCTTGCGCTGCTGTCGGTCACGTGTTGCATATGCGAGCGCATGAAGGAGTGCCTCGCGTGCTGGACGAATGAGCTTGGAGCGCGTACCGCGACGCCCAGAGGCGGCCTGGAGCAAGCGCTTATGGCGCTTATGTCCCGCAACTCCGCGCTTTACTCGTGCCATGCGTGCTCCTCTCCCCTACGCCGCTCAGCCGCCGTACGGCAGCAGGCGTGAGATCTGATTGTGATGCGTGTTGCCAAGCACCGACTTCCCCGAGTAACGGCGGATGCGGCGCTGCGACTTGATTTCAAGGTGGTGACCGCGCCACGCCATGACGTGGATCGGCTTACCTGTGCCAGTGAAGCCGATGCGCTTCGAGGCCCCCTTGTGCGTCTTCATCTTTGGCATGTCACTCCCCTTCGGATGAGCTGGTGGTTGGTTCGGCTAGCGTAGCGGAACTTGCCGCGGACGCCTCCCGAGCCTTCGGTTTCGCCAATGCTAGCAGTTGGATTGAGAGGAAGCGTCCCTCGAGGAGCGGGGGGCGCTCCAGCTGGGAGACGTCCGATAGCCCCTCCACGACCCTGGTCAGGATCCCCTGCCCGATCTCAGGGTGGGTCATCTCACGGCCACGGAACTTGACCGAGAACTTGACCCGATCCCCAGCCGAGAGGAACTTATGGGCCTGGCGGATCTTAGTCTGGAGGTCGGCCTCTCCAATCTTCGGGGTGCAGCGGAGCTCCTTCAGGTCGGCCGTCTTCTGGCGCTTCTTGGAGTCCTTCTCCTTCTTCTGCAGTTCGTACTTGTACTGCCCGTAGTTGAGGTACTTGCAGACTGGTGGGGCTGACGTGGGGGCGACCTCTACAAGGTCAAGCCCGCGCTCTTGTGCCTGCCGAAGGGCTTCGTGTGTGGGGAGAACGCCGAGTTGGTTTCCATCTTCGTCGAGGACGCGCACCTGTGGCACGCGGATTTGAAGATTGATCCGCAAGTCCTTAATCGGCTACACCCTCACGATCGTCTGTATCACTCCCTGCGGAGACCTTCCACGGGGGCGGCAAGCGTAGCACCTTGAGGCGCGCAAGGACTTCTCGCTCACGAGGCGCTGCGTGAGGCGGCCTTCGCGGCGAGTGTGGCGGCAAGCGCCTCCCAGCTCGTTGCCGGCTCCTGCGTGCCGTCACGCCAGCGAGGGGCGGCCCCACCCGCTTCAATCTCCTTATCGCCGAGGACGAGCATGAGCGGAACCTTCTGCTCCTGCGCAAGGCGAATCTTGTTCTGCATCCGTGCAGATGATGCATCAACGGAGACGCGAATCCCTGCGGCCCGAAGTGTTGCGGCGCCAGCGGCGGCCGCCTCTTCGTGGCGATCAGAGATTGGGATGATCACGACCTGCTCAGGTGCGAGCCAGAAGGGGAAGGCACCAGCGTAGTGCTCCACCAAAATGCCGATGAAGCGCTCCAGCGAACCGTAGATGGCGCGGTGAATCGCGATCGGTCGGACACGCTCTCCCGCATCATCCACATACTCAAGGTCGAAGCGCTCAGGGAGCATCGCAAGGTCCACCTGAATCGTTGCCGTCTGCCACTCACGACCGAGTGCGTCGCGCACGATGATGTCAATCTTTGGTGCGTAGAAGGCGCCGTCACCTGCGTTGAGGCGCCACTTCGCGCCAGATCGCTTCAGCGCCGATTCAATCATCGCTTCGGCCTTCTCCCAGAGCTTCGGGTCGCCGAGCGCCTTTGCAGGCTTCGTGGAGAAGACGAGCTCGACGGGGAGATCAAACCAGCCGTAGACCGTGGCGACCTCACCGAGCAGGGCGTCAATCTCGCTCTCAATCTGATCCGGTCGCACATAGATGTGTCCGTCGTCTTGAATGAAGTGGCGCACGCGCGTCAGGCCGCTCAGCGTCCCAGAGAGTTCGTTGCGGTGGAGTCGCCCGTACTCTGCGAGGCGCAGCGGGAGGTCGCGGTAGCTGCGCGTCTTTGTCTTATAGATGACGGTGCTCTCTGGGCAGTTCATCGGCTTCAGGCTGAACTGCTCACCTTCAGATTCAATGACGAACATGTTCTCGCGGTAGAGCTCCCAGTGGCCCGACTGCTCCCAGAGGCGCTTGCTGACAATGATCGGCGTGGAGATCTCCTGATAGCCGCGCGCGTCTTGCAGATTGCGCATCGCGCCCTCGAGCGTGCGCCAGAGGAGCTGCCCCTTCGGATGCCAGAAGGCGCTACCAGGAGAAACGTCATGGAAGGAGAAGAGGTCGAGCGCCACACCGAGTCGTCGGTGGTCACGCTTCTTCATCTCATCGCGACGCCAGATG
>CALMIH010000006.1 GCA_937864085.1 uncultured Chloroflexota bacterium | reverse complement strand
GAGGAACTTCACGTACTCCCAGGCCCATGCCTTGTTCTTTGATGTGGAAGAGACGCCGAAGCCAGAGGCCGCCCCCTGGATCTTCCCGTTCCCTTCAACAGGGACCGAGACGGCGCCCCACTCAAAGGCACCAGCAGAATTTTCGATGATTGCTGGAGACTCCCATGTGCCGGAGATCAGCATGGCAACGTTGCCGGCGGAGAAGTTCTGCTCTCCAGCCTTGTCGCCCTCTGGAAGACCGCCAAACCCTGCGCCGAGGCTCCAGTTAAGGACCGCCTCGCGGCTCAGGTCATCAAGCGCCTTCATTGCGTCGGCGCAACCGGCACCGTTATATGTGTACTCGGTTGCAGCTGAGTCGTCGTTGCTCAGTTCGCAGCCGTACATGCGCATCCAGGCAACGTACTGCTCGTTCCAGGCGAGCGTCAGGCCGTAGCGCTTGCTCCCCTTGTCGGCCGTCTTGCGAGCGGCATCAATGAATTCAGCAATCGACCAGTCACTGGTTGGCTCAGCCACGCCAGCCGCCGTGAAGATGTCCTTGTTGTAGTAGACAAAGTTGAATGGCAACACGCTGTTCGGCATCACCAGCTGTGCGCCGTCAACCTGAAACGACTTCAGAAGAGCTGAAGGGTATGGGCTCAGGTCGTAGCCATCCGCTGCAATGAAGCTGTCGAGTGGCTCAAACGCACCCGCAACGGCGAACTGGGTGAAGCCAGTGTCCGTGTCGGTCCAGATCACGTCGCCCACCGTTCCGGCGGCGATCTGTGGGAGGACCGTGTCGATGTAGTTGCCGCTCTGCACCAACTCAACGGTGACGTTCGGGTGAAGCGCGGTGAAGTCGGCCGCCTGGGCCTGTCGGTACTCCAGTTCCGCCTGACCACCAGCGTTGAAGATCTGGATGGTGAGCGTCACCGGATCAGTGGTGAGTTCGTTCCCTGCGGCAGGACTCTCGCTGCTCCCTCCGCATGCGGCTACAAGTAGCCCTGCCGCGAGCGCGGCCGCTGCTGCGCGTCGCCATGACGTTGCCTTCATCTCTTCCTCCTCATCTATAGCCCCGTAGGCACTTACCACGGGGTAATACGTAGGGTCTCATAGCGAGGTGCTTGGCGGCACCCCCTGTTCCGTGCTCCGCCCCCTCGCGGGGGGCTATCCTCACCTCATGAACGCATCTGTTAACGACTCCCTGCAGCGCATCGAGAGCCTTACGAATCCGCTGGTGAAGGAGCTGCGTACCCTGCGCACCCATAAGGGGCGAACTGAGCAGCGCCGCTTCCTGGCGGAGGGGGAACGTTCGCTGGCCGAGGCTGCCGCCGCAGGCTGGCGCGCCGAACTTCTCTTGGTTGCGCCGGGCCCTGCGCGTGGCGCCGTACCTGCGGATCGCACCATTGATGTCTCACTCGAAGTACTGGAGAAGATCACCGGTCGCGACAATCCGCAACCACACCTCGCCGTCTTCGCTGAACCGGATGCTGCGTCACGGGATCTTGGCGCACTCAACGCACGTGGTGCTGCGCGTTGGCTGATGATTGAAGCGCCGCGCGATCCGGGGAACCTCGGGAGTTGCATTCGCAGCGCAGACGCTACCGCAGCTGGCGGGATCATCCTTGTTGGTGATTCGTGTGATCCATATTCAATTGAGTGCGTGCGCGCAACGATGGGATCCATCTTCGCTGTGCCGATCTTCCGCGTGACGCGTGATGAGGCGGTGGCACTGCTGACGCGCTGGCCTGGCGAGAGTGTGGCGACGGCGGCAGACGGAAGCGTTGACTATGCGGAGATTAGATTCACGGCTCCTGCGATGCTGGTGATCGGCACAGAGGCTGAGGGTCTCTCATCTGCGCTGCGAAGTGCATGCACACGGGTTGCCCGCCTTCCGATGCTCGGTCGCGCCGAGAGCGTGAACCTTGCGGTGGCGGCGGGAGTCTTCCTCTACGCCGCCGAGCGGGCGCAACGATGATTCGACCCGAGCGCGCTGCGGATCTCGGCATCACGATCGGCCGCTTCGCGCACGGCGCGCGCAACGCGATCAGCGACGTTGCCGGCGTCCGTGTTGCAACGGAGACGATCGTCACTGGAGAGGGTGATCTTGTGCGCGGGAGCGGACCAGTGAGGACAGGAGTCACGGCAATCTTGCCGCAGGCGGTAGAGAAATCTGCGCACCCGCTCTTTGCAGGGACGCATCGTCTCAATGGCAACGGCGAGATGACCGGCCTTGAGTGGATTCGCGAATCTGGCTTCTTGACCACGCCGATCTGCATCACGAACACACACTCCGTTGGCGTGGTGCATGATGAGATGATTCGCTGGTCGCTGGACAACGTTCCGGGGACGCCGCCGTGGAGCCTGCCGGTTGTTGGCGAGACGTGGGATGGCGTCCTGAACGACGTGAATGGATTCCATATCACGGCGAAACATGCGCGTGCCGCACTCGATGCCGCCGCCGCACTACCATCCGGTGCAGAGGTGCCGCGCGGCTGCCAGGGTGGCGGCACCGGCATGATCTGTCACGGCTTCAAAGGTGGGAACGGAACTTCAAGCCGAAAGCTCCCCGCCGAACTCGGCGGCTACACGATCGGTGTCTTCGCGCAGGCGAATCACGGCCGTCGCCACCGCCTCACAATCGGCGGAAAGAGCCTTGGTGCTGATGGCGGCCCACTCGATACTACGAACTATCCACTGCCGTGGAAGACGCCGGCGCCAGTAGTTGCTCCAACTGATGATCCGCGCGGCGGCGCAGGTTCAATCATCGTGATCGTTGCGACCGATGCGCCGCTCCTCCCGATGCAGCTCGATCGCGTTGCGCAGCGCGCGGTGATGGGAATCGCGCGTGTTGGTGGCGTTGGAGAGCACAGCTCTGGCGATCTGATCTTGAGCTTCTCTACGGCGAACGCCTCGCTCCCAGCGGAAGACCTTGATGCCAAGAAGCCGTACAGCGCGAGCGTTGAGATGCTGATCAACGCGCACCTCTCGCCAATCTTCGAAGCGACCGCCGACGCAACCGAAGAGGCGATCCTCGACGCGATGATCGCTGCCGAGACGATGGTTGGAGTCAACGGCGCCGAAGCGCTCGCACTTCCACTCGATGTTGTGCGCGCGTCGCTGCGCTAACTGTGCGCTAACCTGAACTGATGAACCTTCCGTCGCCAACCGACCCAAAAGCATGGCCACCCTTCGCGCGGCTCCTCGCCTGGGGCGCCCTTGCCAGTGCGGCGCTCCTTCTGATTGGCGCCGGTCTCTCGCAGGTTGCCGCTGTCGCGAGCGCTCAAGGAGGACTTCTGAGCGCTCTTGCTGCTGGGTGGCTGCTGGCAACACTCGCCGATGCTCCGATTGAGACACTCGCTCGACGCGGCATGTCACGTCAGCGCGCAGTGGTGCTTGTCTGGGTGCTCGGTGCCGTGCCGGTGCTGATCATTGGTGGCGAGCTGATCTTTGCGCTTGCGCAGTCGCTCACCACCGTCATTGCCGGCGATCCACCAACGAGTGCTGAGATTACGGGACTCATTGAGCGGCCAGCGGCGCTCCTGGAATCAGTCGGCTTGAAGATTGATCTTCTCCCCATTGCAACGGAAGCGATCAACGTCATCCGCTCAACAGCGGAACAGGTGCAAGGGAATCTTGCTGGCATTGCCGCTGGTGCCGTTGCGGCGCTCGGCCCCGTGATCCTCGCGCTCGGACTCGGCGTGATCCTCTCGGCAAATCCTGGCTATCTCAACATCCTCACAACGTTCGCCCCAGCGTCAAGTGGTGCTTCACTCCATCGTTCGCGTGAAGTGCTGGAGTCAATCTTGGCGCGCTTCATTGGTCGACACATCCTGATGGGGCTGATCTACGGCGTGGCGGTTGGACTCGCTGCGTCATTTGCTGGCGCTGACGCCGTACTCGCTGGGACACTCGGCGGTCTTGTGATGGCGATCCCATCAATCGGCCAAGGCCCCGCACTCCTCCCGCCGCTCCTCTTGGTGCTGCTCAGCGCTGGGCCGGCGACGCTGCTGAGCATCGCGTTGATCGTGGTGATCTGGCTGCTCTGCATGACGCTCCTTGCGCCTCGTCTGCTGAACGGCGTCCTTCACCTCTCCGGTGCAACCGTCTTCGTCGCGGGTGCAGTTGGCGGTCTCGTTGCGGGAATCCCTGGAGCCATCTTCGCGCTTCCGCTTGTCGCTGCCGTTGCTGCAATTCGCCGCCCGCCAACACCAGCAGTCGCAAAGAGGCGAGTGAGCGCACGACGATGATCGCTGCGCCTGGCTGGCGCGGGCCCTTCCGTCACAGGAATTACCGACTTTTCTGGGGCGGGCAGCTCGTCTCACTCGCCGGCACCTGGATGCAATCAATTGCACAGGCATGGCTGATCACGGAGCTCACGCCAGACCCAGTCTGGCTCGGTGTAGTTGCGGCGGCGCAGTTCACCCCAGTGCTGATCCTCGGCCTCTTCGGCGGCGTGATTGCGGACGTCCTGCCGAAGCGGCAAATGCTCATCGCGACGCAGGCGGCACTGATGGGACTCGCCGCACTGCAGGCACTCCTTGTGGCAACGGGCGCGATGACGATCCCGCTCCTCATGCTCCTTGCTGTTTTGCTCGGCTCCGTGAACGCGATCGATATGCCAGTGCGGCAGTCATTCTTCTCGGAGATGGTGCCAGTTGATGAAGTGGGGCGCGCCGTTGCCTTCAACTCCGCCATGTTTAATGGCGCGCGCGTCATTGGGCCTGCAATTGGTGGCGTCTTGATCGGCGTGATCGGAGTGGCTGGATGTTTCGCGGTGAACTCACTTAGCTTCCTTGCGGTACTGATTGCGCTCTTACTGATGCGCGAGGTGGAGCTTCATCCCGCGCCACGTGGCGCACGACCACGCAGCGTCCGTGCGGTTGCCACGAGTCTTACTGAAGGGCTGCGCTATGTGCGAAATACGCCGATCATTGCGCTCTGCGTCTTCGTGATTGGCGTTATCTCTGGTGTGGCGATGAACTTCAACGTGATCATCCCGCCGCTCGCGCGCCTCACGTTGCAGATCGGTGCACCGGGACTCGGCGCGCTGATGGCGGCGGTCGGCTTCGGTTCGTTGGCTGGAGCGCTCACGGTTGCGGCGCTGCGCGAGCCGCGTCGCTCCATGATCGTGATCGGCGGCGCGCTACTCGGAGCTTTCAGCGTTGCGGCTGGTGTGGCAGCTTCAAGTGATTCGGTTCTTGCGGTGCCGCTCACCGCACTCGCCCTCTTCGGCGCAGGCTTCGGTGCCATCTCCATGGCGGCCACAGCAAATGCTTCAATTCAGACCACCACCCCACCTGCGCTGCGCGGCCGCGTGATGAGTGTCTACACGACCGTCTTCGCGGGATCTACGCCGATCGGCGGCCTTGCCACAGGCGCCGTGGTCGCCGCGCTTGGTGCCACAGGCGCGTTGGGCGTTGCAGGGGCGCTTGCCGTTGCTGCCGCTGCCTACGCCGCGTATCGCTGGCGGGCGACGATTCGCTAGCGCAGCGCGCTGTGTAGCGCTGCTATGGAGTCTATGCCGCGTTCGTGCGCTTCGCGTCGAGGCGTTCCAGGATCATCGCCGCGGCGTGTTGTGGTCCATCTGCGAGCGCGTCGCGCGGGCCGAGGTAGCGCTCCGCAAACGCGCGGTGCCGTGCCTGGTCAGCCGGCGCGTTTGATCTCACTGCTGTGAGTGCAGCAACCACCTCCTGAGCGCTACTCACGCGGTTGCCGATCGACTCGCTCGACCGTGGATCAAGGAAGAGGCCTGGATCCTGTGCATATGCGTCGGCATCAGCGACGGCGAGAAGAAGTGGCCGTTCAATGAGCGACCAGAGGAAGATAGACGACGAGTAGTCGGTGAAGAGCGCATCGGCGATCGGGAAGAGTTCGTCAATTGACGTGGCGGCATCTAGCGTGATGCAGCGGCCTGAGGTTGACTGCGATGTAATAGGAACGAGTGGGTGTGCCTTGATCGCCACGATCCAGTCGTGCGGGAGTGCGGCGGCGATCGCCTCTGGGCTGATCGCCAGCTGCGTCTCGCGCTGCGCGCCTCGGCCACGGAAGGTTGGCGCGTAGAGGATCACCCGCTTTCCAGAGAGTTCCGGATAACGTGCGAGGAGCGTTGTTTTACGCAGGTCAACAGCAGCCGAGTTCGCGAGCCACGCGCCTCTCAGTGGCCCAACGGCGTGGACATTACTGAGCGGCATGCGGAACGCCTCTGCATACGCAGGGCGAACACTCTCCGATGAGACGAGTGCATCGCTATATCCGCTATGGATCAGTTCGTGGAGCGCGCCGTCTACATCGCTACTCGCCCCGCGCGTTGCATGACCGAATCGTTTGTACGCGCCCTCTGCATGCCAGACCTGGATGACGCTGCACCCTGCACGCGGCGTGGTGATGTGTGCGGGGAGCCAGGCGTTATCAATCACCGTCACGCGCGCACGCTGCAGCGACCACGTTGCACCGATCAAGTGGAGGAGGTAGGCAACCTTCGCTGTAAGTCCATAGCCGTATGGAGCGAGCTGCTTCCGCTGTGGCAGCGACGGGTCGGCCGCAGTAAGCGCGGCAGAGATCGCGGCGAGCTGTGGGCCAAGCTGGCGGTCTCGTGATGATGCGAAGAGCACCTCACGCCGCACTGGAAAGCGGCGCGCCGCCGCGGCAACCGCACCAAGGACAATCCGCGTGAGAGCAAGTTCGAGTGCCGTCATCTCTGCATCCTATACTCCCAGGATGGCGAACTCCCTCACGAAGCAGCTCGGCCGTATCCTCCCGCTCCGCACTGCCGTCCGTGTCCTTCTGGCACGCGCGGGCGCCGCCCTTGCGCGACTCCAACCGATTCAGGAGCGCGTCTATATCGTCACAAACCGCGACAGCTCGTTGCGAGGGAATCTCGCTGAGATTGAGCGCGCACTGCGAGCGCTGCCAGCGGCCCCAACCATCTTGCGCGAAACGGGGAGCGACGATGAGCGCAACGGCGGAGTGCCAATCCTCAGTCTCTTTACTGCGGCCCTACGGATCGCGAAGCGTTCGTACCGGGTGGCAACATCTCGCGTCGTGATCGTTGACGACTACTTCTTTCCGATCTACCCGGTGAGAAAGCGCAGCGGCGTCACCATTATTCAGGTCTGGCATGCATGCGGCGCATTCAAGCGATTTGGTCGAGCGACTCTCGCATCTGAATGGGGTGCCGACGAGATCTTTCTCAAGTGGGTCCCGATCCACTCCAACTACGATCTCACCCTGGTCTCTTCGGCATCAATTGCTCAGATCTACGCCGATGCATTTGGCCAGTCGGTTGAGACGGTCACCGCTGTTTTTGGCATTCCACGCACCGACGCCTTGGCTCCATCTCCGCGACGCGATGCCGCCGAGCGCGAGATGCGCGCGCGGCTCGGCCTGACCGACAACCGCACGACGATCCTTTATGCACCAACCTTCCGCGGCGCAGACTTGAAGGGTGCGCGAGCTCCCGAGCTGCTCGACATCGCTGCGCTCCACCGCGTGCTAGGTGATCAGTATCGACTGATCCTGCGACTCCACCCATTCGTGAAGTCGGCGATGCGTATCCCAGATGAGGCAAGAGACTTTGTTGTGGATGCATCGCGCGAGCCTGATGTGAACGAGGTGATGCTTGCGGCGGACATCTTGGTGACCGACTACTCGAGCATCATCTTCGAATATTCGCTGCTGAACCGGCCGATGGCCTTCCTTGCGCCCGACCTTGACGCATATGAACGCGAGCGTGGCTTCTTCTTCGACTATCGCAGCGGTGTACCAGGGCCCGTTGTAGACACCACAGAGCAGCTCATCACGTGGATTAATGCGAAGGCGTTTGATCTTCAACGTGTGGCGAATTTTGCTACGGAATCGTTTGACGTGATGGACGGACACGCCACTGAGCGTCTTGTAGAGCAGGTCGTCCTTCCCGCCCTGCGTGGCGAAGCGCTCCGCATTCCCGCGCCGATCACTCGCCAGTAGCCGCCTCCGATCGGCTCGCCGAGCGCCGTACCAGCCCATGCAGGCGGTATGCTGCTTCGCGTGAAGAGACTCGGCATCATCCTGGCGGGCGGATCTGGGCAGCGCTTCGGCGATCAGATCCCGAAGCAGTTCATTCGTCTGGCGGGGGAGAGCGTCCTGCGCCGGAGCGTCGTCGCGCTTGCTTCTGGAGGCGCCTTTGATCACATCGTCGTTGCCGCAAACCCCGACTGGCTCGACGAGACCAACGAGGCGCTAACGGGGCTCCTTGGGCCGTCGCTCAGCATTGTTCCGGGCGGGAGTAGCCGCAACGAGTCAACGCGTGCTGGGCTCGACGCGCTGAAGGCGGCGGATGATGACATCGTTCTGATCCACGATGCGGTGCGCCCGCTCCTCTCGCGCGAAGTTGTGGAGCGCGTGATTGCGCCGCTCGTTGACGGTCGCGCCGATGCGGTAGATACCACTATCCCAACGCCGGATACGCTCGTCATCGTGGATGGTGATCGCATCACGGACATCCCGAACCGCAGCCTCTACCGTCGCGGTCAGACACCGCAGGGATTCATTGTGGGAACGCTCCGCACCGCGTATGCAAACACGCCGATCGGTTCACAGGCAACGGACGATTGCACCCTGGTGCTGCGCCACGTTCCCGGCGCACGGCTGCTCCACGTTGACGGTGCGGAGGAGAACATCAAGATCACTACGCCCATCGATCTCGTCCTTGCCGATCGTTTGATTCAGCTGCAATCAATTCCCCCATCTAAGGCAACGACACCGGCGGGGGATAGCAGTCACTGGAGCGGTCGTCGCGTGGTGATCGTGGGGGGAACCTCTGGGATTGGTGCGGCAATCGCAACGGAACTCGCCGCACTGGGTGCGCGCATCGCCGCCGTCGGGCGAAGCGCTGCAGACGACGTCACCAGCGCGTCGGGTGCCGAGGCGGCGCTCGCCACTGCGGTCTCATCCCTTGGCGGCGTTGACGACCTCTTCGTCACGGCGGGCGTTCTTCATACGGGCCCACTCGCTCATCAGGATGCGGCTGACATTGCTGAGACGCTCGCGGTGAATCTTGCGGCGAGCGTCTATCTGGCTCGTGCCGCACATCCACACCTTGCGAAGAGCGCCGGATCACTCACCCTCTTCACTTCAAGTTCCTTCACGAAGGGTCGCCCGAATTACGCCGTGTATAGCGCCACCAAGGCGGCGATCGTAAATCTGATGCAGGCGCTCGCCGACGAGTGGTCGAGTGCGAACATCCGCGTCAACGCAGTTGCGCCAGAACGTGCCAACACGCCGATGCGTCAGGCCGCCTTCCCGAACGAAGACCACACCGTGCTCCTCTCCGCCGAGGAGGTTGCCGCCGCCACGCTGCGCTTAGCCGCCTCTGGCCTCACCGGCCAGGTGCTGGACGTCCGCCGCTAACCCAGGCACTCTTCGGCACTGGCTGCCGCTCCGGCCGCTCGCCGAATCGCCGCTTCCACTCTCGCCGTCCCGAGAGGTAGCGCGTCACCTCTAGATCCGCCGCCCGCACTGCGCGTGCGGAGAGGTACTTCCGATGGAGTTCAAAACAGCGCCGTGCCCACGCGTCGCCATGCGAGTCACCAGTGATCAGGTGCGCAAGCTCATGCAGCGCCGTCCCCTTGTCATACGAGCAGAGAAACATTTCACCGGTCTCGGTGATCACCCAGCCGAACGGATGCTGCGGCTCGCGTCGCGTCCCAACATGATCATGAATACGCACCCACTCCAACCGTTGGCGCTGCGCCTTTGCGGCGCGTGCGAGTAACGTGAGCGTTGGCTTCCAAAGGGACCAGGCGGTTGTGCGGAATCCGCGCGACGGACGAACCTCAAATGGGAGATCCAGTGCCCAGCGTGGCGCCTCTACCCAGCGACCAGCAATCTTGACGCGCGAGAATTTCCCCATTGCACGAGGTTATCTCTTGGCGCGTACCGTCCGCTTAACCCGCGTCCCTGCGCGGCGCTTGGCACCAGGCGCACTGATGGAGCGGACGCGGCGGAGGAACTCTTTTGTCCGGGGGTCGCGCGGCGCGCCGAACATTTTCTGCGGCGTCCCCTCTTCAATGAGGCGCCCGTCTTCTAGGTAGCAGATGCGATCGGCAACATCGGCAGCGAACGCCATCTCGTGGGTGGCGATCAACATTGTCATGCCGCTTAGCGCAAGGGAGCGGAGCGTCTCAAGCACTTCGGCAACGAGAACTGGGTCAAGGGCGCTCGTGATCTCATCAAGGAGGAGGACCTTCGGCTCCGTGGCGAGTGCGCGCGCGATGGCGACGCGCTGCTGCTGTCCGCCGGAGAGGCGGTCTGGATACTCGCGCGCCTTCTCCGCAAGGCCGAGCGACTTCAGGAGCTCCTTGGCGCGCCGCTCCGCCGCTACCTGCGTCAAGCTGAGCGCAACGCGCGGAGCGAGTGCAACGTTTTCAAGCACGGTGAGATGCGGGAAGAGGTTGAAGCCCTGGAAGACGATGCCGAGCTTGCGCCGCGTTGCATCGGCGCTGCGATCTTCAAACGCCACACGTTCGCTCTCAAGGCTGATCTGACCAGCGTCGATCGGCTCAAGGAGATCGGCGCAGCGAAGGAGTGTGGACTTCCCTGAGCCAGAGGCGCCGATGAGGCAGACCACCTCGTGCTCGGCGAGCGAGAGGTTGATCCCGTCAAGAACCAACTTCCCGCCGTAGCGCTTCTTGAGGCCCTTCAGCGCAAGGACTGGCGCAACCTTTAGTGTCCGCGCGCTGCGCTTTACCGTTGCCATCAGCGTGTCCCACCCAGCTGCGCGTTGCGATCCTTTGCGGCGAGTCGGTCAACGAGGCGCGTCATTGGGATCGTGATGATGAGGAAGATCAGCGCCGTGGTCATCAGCGGCGTGAAGTTAAAGCTCGCCGCCTTCAGGATCTGCGCCTGCTTGAAGGTCTCCACCACACCGAGGATGGAGACGAGCGCCGTGTCCTTCTGGAGTCCGATGAAGTCGTTGAGGAGTGGCGGGATCACACGGCGCATCGCCTGTGGCACCACCACGTAACGGAGCGCCTGAACGCGCGTGAGGCCGAGTGCGCGTGCGGCGCGCTCTTGCGACGGATGGATTGATTCGATGCCGGCGCGGTAGACCTCGCTCACATATGCCGAGTAGATCAGCACGAGCGTGACGAGCGCCCAGAAGAAGGGCTCTTTCGGGACCCCATCCAACTGAAGCGCAGGAACGCCAAAGCCGAGCACATAGATGATGAGGATGCTCGGCACGCCGCGGAAGAAGTCAACAAAGATCGTGGCAAAGATGCGCAGCGGCGCGAGGGCGGGCGTAGTGATGGAGCGCGCAAGGGCGATCAAGAGACCGATCGGAAGGATGAGTAGCTCCGCAAGAATGAAGAGCTGCACGTTGATAGTGAACGCCTCAGCAACGGCGGGGAGCGAGGTGGAGAAGTAGCGTCCGTCGAAGAAGGCCTTCTGGACCTCAGGCCAGGCGGGGGATGAGCCGATCGTATACGCGACGAGCGCCGCGACAACGAGGGTGCTGAGGGTGGCGACGAGGAGACCCTTACGGGCAGACCCCGTCGCCACCGTCACACCACTACTTACTGAATCTCAGGCGCGCTGCCGGAGCCGCCGATCCACTCGAGCAAGAGTGCGTCGAGTGTGCCGTCAGCCTTCAGCGCGTCGATTGCGATGTTCACGCAGGCGGTCAGTGGTGAGCCCTTCTGGAGGACGACACCGAACTGCTCAGCGCCGTCGCCGGTTCCCTTCAGCTGGCCGATGATCACGCCGCCATCTAGCTGCGCGTCGCGCATGTAGAAGGTGGTTGGAACGTCGGCAACTACGCCGTCAATCTGGCCTGCCTGGAGTGCAGCAACCGCTTCGTCCATCGTGTTGAAGACGGCTGGCTCCTGATCAGGTGCGATCACGTTAAGGATTGCGTCGTAGCTGGTGGTGCCGATCTGCGTTCCGAGCTTCGCACCCTTGAGGTCAGCGATGCTCGTTGCGCCAGCGATCTTGCTCCCCTCAACGGTGACAACACCCTGCGCTACGTCGTAGTAGCCGTTGCTGAAGTCAACTGCCTCGGCACGATCCGCCTTAATAGAGACCTGATTCATGAAGAGGTCGAACGTCTTGTCGCCCGGCGCGAACGACTGATCGAACGCGGTGACGATCCAAGTGACCTTATCGGCAGTGAAGCCGAGCTTCTCGGCGATCGCATATGCGACAGCGCCTTCGTAGCCTTCGCCGTTGACAGGGTCATTGTTGTAGTCGCCGATCCATACCTCAGCACCCTCATTGCCACCCTGGAACCATGGGCTGTAGGCCGGATTGTCAGTTGAGAGTGTCAGCACGCCAGCCGTCTTGAGCGCAAGGCTCTCAGGGGCGCACGACGTGTCTGCAGATGCCGATGGAGAAACTGATGCGGTGCTGCCGCCACAAGCGGCAGCGAACATAGCAACCATCATCAAGACAACTGCCATACGTGCAGGTTGTCCGATTGCGGTGCGAGCGTTTCCTCTGCTCATTGTTCCTACCTCCTGTTGCAGCCGCTAATGACGTCAGCGCGACAGATCGTCACGTTAGACGGCGGGGCAAGGGTTGATGCGCGGCGCACCAGCCAGGAAGTTCCCCGCGCACGGAGGATAGCAGGGCGAGCCGCGCGGATTGAAACGGTGCGCGCTAGGCGCGCGTGATCACCACGGGGGTGCGCTGGGTTGCCCCATAGCGCTCTGCGGCGCTGCCGCGGTTCACGGCGAGCGCCAGCCGTCCAGCAGAATCGATGTAGCAGAGGGGGTCGTGTTCCGCCACGTCGCCGAAGCGATTCGCCCAGACGGTCTCGATCTTCTGATCACCAACAGTGATACGAAGCGGCTGGCCTGGCTCAAGTGCACCGAGTGCGGTGGTGATGTCGCTGCGGTCGCCGGCGAGGACCAGCGTCCCGAAGCCATCCACGATCCGAACGACCGTGTGTAGCTCGCCAGCCTTCGCCTCAATCGGGAGCGCGGCGGCAGGGACGAGGAGCGACGCGTCGAGTGGGCTGCCGAGATCGCCGAACGGGACGCCAGACGCGACGTGTGCGGCGACGGGGGCGAAGAGATCACGGCCGTGGAAGGTGTGGCTACGGCTCGGCCCCCACCAACGCTCGTCATCAAGGACCACCACGGCGGCAATGCCGCCGAGCGCCTTCGCGGCGGGGAGGAGGAGTCCGTTGTCTGGACCGATCAAGACGTCACCGCGGACGCAACGAATGGCGATTGGCCGGCGCTGCGTCCCAACGCCTGGATCCACCACCGCCACATGGACCCCAACAGGAAGATGGACGAGCGACTCAACAAGCGCCTCAGCGCCAGCCTCAACGTCATAGGGAGGAATCGCGTGGGTGAGGTCGAGCGTTCGTGCGTCGGGCGTCATCGCAAGCACCACGCCAGAGAGGACGCCAGCAGATGGATCGCGCAGACCGAAGTCGGTCAAGAAGGTGACGAGACGCAGGCTCCCCTGCATTGGACCGAGCGGATCAGACATGTGGTGGATTCTACCCTTAGCGCGCGGGGTGTATCTAGCCCCACCTCAAAGATGTCCACTCACTCCGGAATCTGCCTCCCAATGAAGCGCTGCACTGCGATATACGAGGTGAAGTGCAAGATTGCGTACGCAATCCCGATCCCACCTCGGAATTCGTTGTATGTCGTGTCTCCTGGGTTGAAGAGCGAGATCGGCAGATTTCCTGCGCCAAGCGCAAGTGGCGAGGTAAACGAGAGGAGCAGGATCGCAAGAGAAATTCCCGCCCAACGCTTTTGCGCACCAGCTGCGGTGAAGCGACTCGCCACGATCGCGGCTGCTGCTGTTGCTCCAACAGAGGCGAAAAGTACTCCGCCGAAGAAGGTCGACTCGCCGAGACCTGGCACAAGGCCAATCAGTGACGCAGCGATCCAGAGCGCCGCGTTGACGGCAACCGCAAGCGCGGCGCTCTTGAGAAACGCGCTACGCATTAGAAACCGATCTCCTCAGCAACGACCACCACGTCAATGCGACCCGGTTGTTCGCCGTGCAGGGTCAGCGTCTTGTTGATAGCGCTGTTGACGCCGTATGCGGCCTGTGCACGCGTATCTTCGAGTGGCAGGGTGTAGGTGGCAATGCGCTCGGTTGCCTCAGCAAGATCCTTCACGATCTTCTGTGCGCCAACAACAAAGACCACGTGCCCCGCGCCATACGCGTAAGCGGGGAGCTGTGATCCCGTCGCCGATGCAATCACCAACTTGCCATCCTCAGTGACGGCATGCACGCTGCCAACAGCGAAGGCTGGGGCTGCGCCAATGGCACGCATCTGCGCACCCTGGGTGTTGCGATCAAGCTCGTACATCTTGTCGCGCAGGCTCTTGTACGGAGCGGCATTCAGTGCTTCGGTGAGGTCCGTTGCGTCGAGCGTTGCCGAGGTGTAAGTGAACACTTCTGATCCGGCGGGGACCAGCTTTAGGACCGCCTCTTTCGCTGCTGCAGCGTTTGGCACGCTCTGCGCGGCAAAGCCCTTCGCGTTGAGCGCGGCGACCGCCTTTTCGATGCGGCTTGCGTCGGCCACCTGCTTGAATCGTGCTGCTGACATTGCTTCCTCCTTTTGGTCTTCCAACCATATCTGCCGCCCGCCGTTGATACGGCAGATCGTTGCATGCGCAACTATACCCCTTGACGCGGATGGTTGCAAGTGCAACTATTGCAACGTATGGCAACAGAGCAGCTCCCCAGTGCAGAGATCACCGAGCTCTCCGCAATTCTGGGGAGTGACGCGAGCGCGCTCCTCGACCCGGTTGTTGCTCGCGCCTGGATCGCCTTCCTCACCGCCTACGGTCGAGTAACGCGCGCGCTCTCTTCGGAGCTGATGGATTCGTCAGGGATGAGCCTCGCCGACTTCGATGTGATGGCGCAGCTCGCACGCGCTGGCGAATACTCACTGCGCATGAGCGAACTCGCAGATGCGGCGCTCATCTCAAAGAGTGGTCTGACGCGTCGCGTGGATCGACTCGCTGTCAATGGCTGGGTGACGCGTCGCCGCTGCACGGAAGATGGCCGTGTCCACTGGGCAACACTGACACCACTCGGCATCAAGGCATTCCGCGCCGCAGCACCCGGGCACCTGCGCGCCGTTGCACAACGATTCGGCGCATCGCTCTCGGCGAGTGAGATGGAGCGGATCACCAAAGACTTGATGAAGATTGCCGCAGCGAACGCCGAAAGGTCGCGCGAAGCGATCTAGGCGGAGAGCCTACGGGCTAACTGCCGCGCGGACCTGTCGTTGAATTCGCGCAAGGAGACCGGTTGCTCCGCGCATCCGAAGCGGTGAGACGAGATCGGTGATCCCTAGTTGAAGTGGGGCCGATGCGGGGACAGCCAGCACCTCTTCTGCAGTGAGGCCGTTGAGTCCGAGCTGCATGATGCTCGCAAACGCGCGAGTCGTTGGTGACTCTGGCGGCGCCGTGGCATGGATCTGCACTGTGTTGCTGTTCACCTCCGCAATTGCATAAAGCGGGGACTGACACTCCTGCACTCGTTCCATGAGATCAATCTGCGCGACGTACTTCTCAGGGAGAGGCTGCAGCCGATCTGCGTACTCAAGGAGAAGTTCGAGTCGCATCTCGCGTGGCGTATCGGCAAAATCGGCGGCAACCGCGGCGAGCCCTGGTGGGAGCTGCGCCGCGGGTGTCTCTGACATGTCGTTCAGGTGGACGCGCTACTCGGCGCCGACGGCGATCGGGAGGCGAACTGCGTTGCCCCACTCCGACCACGACCCGTCATAGTTGCGCACATTCGTGAATCCGAGCAGGTAGGTGAGCACAAACCAGGTGTGACTGGAGCGCTCCCCGATGCGGCAGTAGGCAATGACATCATCACCCGCCGCAAGCCCCTTCTCGCCCTCATAGATTGCGCGAAGATCGGCAACTCCCTTGAAGGTGCCGTCATCATTGGCGGCTCGCTTCCACGGGACGGACTTCGCTCCTGGGATGTGGCCACCACGGAGCGTCCCCTCCTGTGGGTAGTCCGGCATGTGCGTCAGCTCACCGCTGAACTCCTGCGGTGATCGGACGTCCACCATGCAGCCCTTGGCGCTGACGTGCTCAATGACCTGCTCGCGGTAGGCGCGCAGCTCACTGTCGTTTCGCGGGGAGAGTGGGTAGCTTGTGGCCGCGCGTGTCGGCACCTCTTTGGTCATCTCGCGACCCTCCGCCTCCCACTTCTGGCGACCGCCATCAAGGAGGCGCACATCGGTGTGACCGAAGAGGCGGAAGACCCAGAGCGCGTATGCCGCCCACCAGTTCGACTTGTCGCCGTAGAAGACCACCGTGGTGTCGCGGTTGATCCCCTTGCGTGACATCAGCGCCGCAAAGCCTTCAGGACCGACGTAGTCGCGGCTCACTGGGTCATTCAGATCGGTGTGCCAATCCACCTTGACGCTTCCCGGGATGTGTCCCGTCTCGTAGAGGAGGGTGTCTTCGTCAGACTCCACCACCACGATGCCCGGTGTGTTCAGATTCGCGGCGAGCCACTCCGTTGAGACGAGTGCGCCTGGAGTGGCGTACTCCTGGAACTTTGCGGTTGGATCGAGAGGTACCTTGCTCATTTCGCTTTCTCCTTACCTGCTACTTGGGGGTTGAAAAAACCACATACCGATCTGGCGCGATGCGAGCGTCAACAGATCGACGGTTCGCCCTCAAGTGCTCGGAGCTGCGTGCTGGTCATGCCAATACGATACCAGAGCCACCCTCTGACTCGTTAGCCGAGCAGCGGGAGGAGAAGGCGCCTCGCACCGTCCATAAAGATCCCGATCGCGAATGCGGCGAACATTAACGCCGATACAAGTGAGACGGCGCGCACCGTGCGTGGTCCGGTGAAGCGGCGCGTGGCGCCAACAATGCCAGAGAGGATTGCCGAGTGCGCCACCGCAGCGGCGCCGAATCCTGAGATAAAGGGAACGAATCCCGCAAGGTCCGCCGCCTGTGAGGCGAGGACGCTCCCGCCCACCGTTGCTGTCCAGAGAATCAGGGTGGGGGAGCTGAGCGCAATGCCAAGCCCGAGGCCAATCGCACGGATGCCGTTGGCGCGGCGAAGTGGTGACGACTCGTCGATGGTTCCTCCACGTGTTGCGTCGCGAAGTGCGGCGGCGGCGAACCAGCAGAGGGCTCCACTTCCGCCGAGCCAGAGAATCCAGGCGGCGGGTGGCCAGGCCAAGAGCACGCTGACACCGAGTGCGCCAGCGCAGGCCCAGATGAGATCGCCAATACAGGAGCCGAGTCCGATCAAGAAGGCGGGCCAAGCGCCGCGATCAATGGCGGTGCGCACGATCATGACGTTGACCACGCCGAGTTCAATGTTGATAGAGAAGGCGAGTGCGGCGCCGAGTAGGAAGAGTTCCACCGAGATCTACCTAGACGAGACTATTCGGACTCGATGACGCTCGTTGGAGTGTTGTGTGGACTGGTATGCGCGGCAGGGATCACCCCGAGCTTTCCGGCCTTGTAGTCCTCAAACGCCTGAACAACTTCATCACGTGTGTTCATGACGAATGGCCCGAGCCAGGCGATCGGTTCGCGAATCGGCTCGCCACCCAAGATCAGCACGTCCAGCGCCGGGGTGCGCGCATCTTGTCGTTGCGCCGCCTTGATGATGATGCGATCGCCTGCGCCGTAGACCGCGAGCTGACCGGATGCAATCGCAACGGCCTCGGCGCCAACAGTTCCGCGCCCAGAGAGCGCGTACACAAGCGCGTTGAAGTCGGGCCGCCACGGAAGGTCAAGTTCTGCGCCAGGTTGGATCGTGGCGTGCACGAGCGCGATCGGCGTCTGCGTGGAGCCGGGTCCTGTTGCGCCAGCCACGTCACCTGCAATGATGCGCAACAGTGCGCCTCCATCAGTAGAGGCGAGCAGCTTCACCTCGTTGGATCGAATGTCTTGATATGCAGGAGGTGACCACTTCTTTGCGCGCGGGAGGTTTACCCAGAGCTGAAATCCGTGGAAGAGTCCACCGCTCATCACAAGAGACTCTGGTGGCATCTCAATGTGCAAGATGCCGCCGCCGGCCGTCATCCACTGCGTGTCGCCATTGGTGATGCGACCACCACCACCATTGCTGTCACGGTGATCAAAGATGCCATCAATGATGTAGGTCACCGTCTCAAATCCGCGGTGCGGATGCCACGGCGTCCCCTTCGGCTCGCCCGGCGCGTACTCAACTTCGCCGAGCTGGTCGAGCATGATGAATGGGTCGATCAGGTTCAGTGGCGCACCCATAAAGGCCCGGCGGACGGGGAAGCCTTCACCCTCGAAGCCGCTCGGTGCGGTGGTGAGCGAGACCACAGGTCGCGGCTTCTCCGTGAGTAGGTCGGCGACGCTTACCCGCGGAAGGAGCGTGATGTCTGGCACCGTGATCGCTGGCATATTCCAACTATACAGGATTGGTTGCAGTGCGAACTAGTATGCTGCAGCGATGATTGGACTCCTCTCACGCCTCCGCCTCGCCGCGGACGATCCGTTTCGAGACGCGGACGTGCGCCTGCTCTTCGGCGCGCAGGCGGTCAGCATCCTTGGATCGCAGGTTTCGCACATCGCCTTTCCGCTCATTGCCGTTGATGTGATCCAAGCGAGCAACGGATCGATCGTGTTGCTTGAGGCGGCATTCTTGATGCCGTTCGTCTTGTTGAGTCTCCCCGTTGGCGCGCTTCTTGATCGCCGCGCCCGCCGGCCCGTGATGGTCTTAATGGATCTTCTACGTACTG
>CALMIH010000005.1 GCA_937864085.1 uncultured Chloroflexota bacterium | reverse complement strand
CCGGCAGGCTTCCAGCGTTCGGAATTCTTGCTCGAGACCGGTTTCATTGATGCGATCGTTGCCCGCGGCAATCTGCGTCCCTGGTTGATTCGCGCGCTCAGCCTGCTGCAGCCACTTCCAGCGCCGGCGGTGCCGCTCTATCAGCAGATCAACATTCCGGGGGTTGGCCTGATTGGTGGTGTGGTGACTGGCGTTGCGCAGGGTGCGGGGACGATGATCGGCAGCGTCTTGGCGCCAGTCGCTTCGGCCGCAACGCGCGTGGCGAATCGCGCCGATCAGATCCTGGAGAACCAGCGTGACCGACACCTTGCACCAGAGCTCGGGCCGCACCTTGAAGAGGAGGAGGCGTGGAGTCATGTGCGCCGCGCCAGAGACCCTGAGCGACCACGCACCGCAGAGTTCCTTGAGGCGCTCAACGCCGACTTTGTTGAGCTGCGCGGTGATCGACGCGCCGGTGATGATGGCGCGATCGTTGCGGGGATTGCGCGCATTGATGGACGACGCATCGTGGTGGTGGGAACGCAGAAGGGTCGCGACACGGAGAGCAACATCCGTCGCGGCTTCGGCATGCCGCACCCTGAGGGGTATCGGAAGGCGATGCGCGCCTTTGAGCTCGCCGAACGACTGCACCTCCCCGTCCTGACGCTCGTGGACACCCCAGGGGCGCACCCAGGCCCCGAGTCCGAGCAGCGCGGGATCGCCGAGGCGATCGCCGCCTCCATCAGCCGCATGACCGAACTCCGCACCCCGATCGTCACCGTGATCACGGGCGAGGGTGGTTCAGGAGGCGCCCTCGCGATTGCCGCTGGCGACCGCGTCTACGCGCTGGAGCACGCCTACTACTCGGTGATCAGCCCAGAGGGGTGCGCCGCGATCCTCTTCCGCACCTCTGAGAAGGCCCCCGCCGCGGCGCGCGCGCTGCGCATCACAGCACCAGAGCAGGTGGCGCTCGGCGTAGTAGACGGCATCATCCCAGAGCCAGAGACGCTCTCAGCAGAGTCCACGGTGACGCTCGCGCGCTCCATCTGGGAGACGGCGAGCGCCGCCTTTGACGAACTTGAATCAATGAAGGATCTCAACGAACTCCTCACCGCGCGCTACGCGCGCTACCGCGCTTTTGGTGCGTTCGACGAAGCGCCTGTCAAGAAGAAGGGGATCACTGGCGCGATCCGTTCACTCTTCGGCCTCGATCGCGACCTCGTTGGCGCTGGCGTTGGCGACGACTGGATCGACGAGATCGAGCGCGATAGTGCGGGGGCATAACGATGGCAAAGTTTCGTGACCTTGCAAACGCCAACGTGAGCGGCGAAGGGAACGCCGAAGAGCTCGGCGCTCTCATTGACGCACTCCTCCCCGTGCTCGTTGATCGCCTTGCAGAGACCGGCCTCGGCGAGATTGAGGTTGAGCGAAACGGCGCAACGGTGCGCGTTCGGTCTGAGTCGCTCGGCGTACAGCAGGCCGCTTCGTTTGGTGCTCCAGCGCAAGGCGCTGCAGGGCAGGCTGCCGCGGCGGCGCCGGCGCCGAGTTCCGTTAGCGCTGCGCGCAAGCATGCGGTGCGCGCAACGGCGGTGGGATTCCTGACGCTCTCCAAGGAGATTCACGTTGGCGCCAAGGTGGCGAAGGGTGCGCTCGTTGCCACGGTTGAGGTGCTCGGCATTCCGAGCGAAGTCCGTGCAACGCACGGCGGGATCGTGGCGGCGCTGAAGTCTGCCACTGGCGATCCGGTGGAGTACGGCCAGGAGATCTTCCTGCTTGAGTCAATCGGCGAGGGGTCCAAGTGATCAAGCGCGTCCTGATTGCGAATCGTGGCGAGATTGCGCTGCGCATCCTGCGCTCCTGCCGCCAGCTCGGCCTTGAGGCGGTGGTCGCCTACAGCGAAGCGGATGCCGACTCACGCGCGGTGTTGGTTGCCGACGAGGCGGTCTGCATTGGTCCGGCGGACGCAAAGCAGAGCTACCTCTCGGCACCCGCGATCATCTCCGCGGCGCTCGCCACCGGCTGCGACGCCATTCACCCGGGCTACGGCTTCCTCTCCGAGAACGCCGCATTCGCCGAAGCGGTTGCGGCGCACAAGCTCACCTTCATTGGTCCATCCGCGCCGATCCTTGAGAAGTTCCACTCCAAGGCGGCAACACGCGCGCTCCTCGCAAAGCACGGCCTCCCTACGATCCCTGGTTCAGACGGCGTGGTGGCGGATGAGGCGGCGGCGCTGGATGCGGCGAAGAAGATCGGCTACCCGGTGATTCTTAAGGCGTCTGCCGGTGGTGGTGGGCGCGGGATGCGCGTGGCACAGGACGCCGCCGAACTCAGCAAGAACTTCTCCATCTGCGCGCAAGAGGCGCAGGCCGCCTTCGGTGATGGATCCATTTATTTGGAGAAGTATCTCAGCGCAACGCACCATGTTGAGGTGCAGATCGCGGTTGATAGTGAAGGGACGGCGCTCCACTTTGGCGAGCGCGACTGTTCGCTACAGCGACGTCACCAGAAGCTCGTTGAAGAGTCGCCGTCCACGGCGCTCACGCCGCGCGTCCGCGAAGACTTCCTTGCGCGCGCCGCAAAGGCGATCGGTGCCGCCGGCTACCGCAACGTGGGGACGCTCGAATTTTTGGTTGGCCCAGACGGGAAGCCGTACTTCATTGAGATCAACTGCCGCATCCAGGTGGAGCATCCCGTCACCGAGGTGGTGACTGGCGTTGACCTTGTGGCGCTGCAGATCACACTCGCCGGTGGCGCGCGCATGCCAATGACGCAGCGCGAGATTCAGCCGCGCGGACACGCGATTGAGTTCCGCATCACGGCAGAAGACCCGGCAAAGAACTTCCAGCCGCAGGCGGGGGAGATCAGCGCGTATCGTTCGCCGAGCGGCCCATGGGTGCGATTCGACTCGCACCTCTACGCGGGCTACGAAGTGCCGCCGTACTACGACAGCCTCCTCGGCAAGCTGATTGTCTGGGGGGCAACGCGGGAAGAGGCGATCGCACGCTCCCGCGCCGCACTCCGCGAACTAGAGATTGACGGTGTGGCGACCACGCGCGACTTCTTCCTCGGCCTCCTCGAAAGCCCGTCTTTCTTGAGTGGTGGCGTCACCACCAGCATGCTCGATGACGTTGGCACCGCAGCCATCCTCGCTGCCGCGCCGCGTCGCTCAGGCGACCAGGCGGGTGCGTAGCATGGAGGTCGCATGAGTGAGCCGCTTCTGAACCAGCAGCAGATTGAGGCGCTGATCCCGCATCGCGCCCCCTTCCTCCTGCTGAGCCGCGTCGTTTCTGAAGATCGCGCGGCGCAGCGTCTTGTGGCGGAGTTAGACGTCCGCGCCGACGCCTTCTGGGTCCCCGGCCACTTCCCACAGCCAGTCGGCCCGATCATGCCTGGCGTCCTCCAAGTTGAAGCACTCGCGCAGGCGATGGCGGTCTATGTGGCGCGTACCGAAGGGTTCGGCAACCGACTCGGTGTCTTCGCCAAGATTGAAGAGTGCCGCTTCACGCGCATGGTGACCCCTGGCGAAACGTTGCAGCTGGAGATCGTGATGCAGAAGCTCGGCTCACGCATGGGGAGTGCCGTTGGAACCGCCTCCGTCAACGGCGAGAAGGCCTGCAGCGCAACGATTACGTTTGTCATTCCGCCAGAGAGCGCACTCCCGCACCCATCCGGGTCCACCGCGTCATAAGAGAGGAAGTACATCAATGAAGCGCGTCCTTGTCATCTCCGACATCCACGGCAATCTCGCCGCACTTGAGGCGATCGTGGCGAAGTTCCCTTCGCTGAAGCCGGACCAGGTGGCGATCCTTGGCGATCACGCCCTCTTCGGGCCGAAGCCAACCGAGACGATTGACCTGATCCGCAAGTTGCAGTCGAGCGGTGCGCTTGTCACTGCTGGCACTGGCGACATTGCGGTGGCCGACCTTGATTACGCGGCGAGCTTCCCAAGCCTCGCTGGCGGACTCCCGCCAGCACTGAAGGCTTCAGTTGAGTGGGCATCGGATGAACTTGATGACGATCGCATTGAGTGGCTGCGCTCCCTCCCAACGGAGCGTCGCATCCGCTACGGCGAGATCGGCGTCACCTTCTGCCACGCCTCGCCAGGCTCGCGCACCATTCCGTTGAGCGCCGACCTTGACCCGTCCACCACGTTGGAGCTGATCGGCCAGACCGACGCGCGCCTTGTCTGCGTTGGCTTCACCCATCAGGCACGCGTCAAGGATTACGGGTGGAAGGTGATCGTGGACGCCGGATCTGCGGGGCTCCCATATGACGGTGAGGCCTCCGCCGCATTCGCCGTCATCGACATTGATCCAGACGCTGGCACGATCAGCGCCGAGATTCATCGCGCAACGTACGACACGGACGCAGTGAGCGATGCGCTCACGGCGCGCGGACTCGCAGGCGACGCGTATCGCGCTGCCACCGTACGCACAGGGAAGATGGTGCGATGAACACGGCGCATCGCGTTGTTGTCACCGGCATGGGGGCGCTCTCCCCACTCGGTCGCGGCGTGGATGCGCTCTGGAGCGGTCTCCTCGCGGGACGCTCTGGCATTCGCCGGCTTGAAGGCCTCGACCTGACCGGACAAGAGGTGGACTTCGGCGGACAGGTGCCGAACTTTGATCCATCCGACATCCTTGAGGCGAAGCAGATCAAGCGACTCGATCGCTTCTCACACCTTGCGATCGCCGCTTCTGTTGAGGCACTCATCTCCGCGGGTCTCCCAGCGCGACTGGGCGATGAGCTCGCCCTTGGCACCGCAACCATCATCGGTTCAGGACTTGGTGGTGCAACGACACTCTTTGAACAGGCGCTGAACTACGGCGAGAAGGGGGCGGGTCGCGTCTCGCCATTCTTGATTCCAGGAGCGATCGGCAATATGGCGGCGGGCGAAGTTGCGATCCACGTCAATGCGCAAGGCCCATCGTTTGGGCCAGTCAGCGCCTGCGCCACCGCCGGTCACGCCATTGGCGAAGCCTACGAGACGATTCGTCGTGGTGATGCTGAGCGCGCACTCGCTGGTGGTGCCGAAGCGGCGCTGCACCCTGTGGTGATTGCCGGATTCAACAATATGCGTGCACTTTCACGAAGTGGGAGTAGCGCTGCGGGCGGCGATCCTGCCGCCGCATCGCGACCGTTCGACAGCGCGCGCGACGGCTTCGTGATGTCCGAAGGCGCTGGCATCTTGCTTCTTGAGCGACTCGACCTCGCCCTTGCCCGCGGCGCCACGCCGCTCGCCGAAATCGTTGGCTACGGCGCATCGGCGGACGCGCAGCACATCACCCTCCCAGCCCCTGGCGGGTACGGCGCCGTGCGCGCCGCACGTCGAGCACTAGAGAAGGCGGGACGCGCGGGGAGCGAGATTGACCACGTCAACGCGCACGCCACCTCAACGCCAGAGGGCGACAAGGCGGAGCTCGATGCGATTCGCACCATCCTCACGGGCGCGGCTGATGCTGCCACTGCCGCATCAGCTGACCGCGCACATCTGCGTGCCAGCATCACCGCGACCAAGGGGAACATCGGCCACACGCTCGGTGCCGCCGGTGCGCTCGGCGCCGCCGCCACCATCTGCGCGATGCGCGACAAGCGCGTCCACGCCACCCTGAATCTCAGCGCCCCCGACCCACTCGTTGGCGCGCTCGACATTGTCACCGGCGCGCCGCGTGACCAAGAGGTTGCCCTTGCGCTCGTGAATGCGTTCGGATTCGGCGGGCAGAACGCGGCATTGCTTCTTGCAAAATGGACGGGTCGCTGATGGCAGAGAAGCGTCGCGAGCGACTGCAGAAGAGTGCGCTACGGGCGCTGGATGCGGCGCGTGAGGCGGCGCGACGCGCGCGCGGTGGTGCCGCGGCGCCGCAACCGAGTAGTGGCATCAGCCCGGCGAAGCCATCCACGCCACCAGTGGAGCGATTCGCCACTGAGCGCCGTGACGCAGAGCGCAGTGAACCACGCCCCGTGATGCAGACTACGCCGCCGCGACCGCGCCGCGGTCAGCCGCGCCTGAACGCGCAGCCACCCGAGCTACGCATCCCACGTCAGACGGCAGAGCAGGCGCCGCTCACCAGCGACGAAGCGGATCTGGTGGAACTGATCGACCGACTCGCCGCCGTTGCGGATGGGAGCGGCCTCGCCGAAATTGAACTCTCCTCTGGCGGCACCCGCGTGGTGGTGCGCAGCCGCGCCGCCGTTGCTGGCGGACAGATCGTTCTCGCCGCTGGTGCACCTACGTCAACCGCTTCTGCGGCGTCAACCGCCGCGCCGCCCTCTTCTTCTGCCCCCACGGCAGCAACCGCCGCTGGCGCCGCCGCACCGAGTGGCGTGTTCGTCAACGCGCCGCTCACCGGCATCTTCTACGCCGCCGCCACACCAGGTGCTGATCCAATGATTGCGGTGGGTCAGACGATCAGTGTTGGCCAGCCGATCGGCCTGATTGAGGCGATGAAGCTCTTCAATGAGATCAAGTCGGATAAGGCGGGGCGCGTGGTGCGCATCGTTGCCGAGAACGGCCGCCTGGTGAAGTCCAAGTCTCCGATCATCGAGCTTGAGTCATGAGCGGAGACGCCATGAACGAGCAGCGCATTGGCGGGACGACCGGTCGCGCGCAGCTGCCGAATCGCACCACGCATATCACCGGCTGGGGGCATGAGGTGCCGTCCACGATTTTGACGAATGCGGATCTGGAGAAGATCGTGGAGACGAGCGACGAATGGATTACCACGCGCACGGGGATTCGCGAGCGCCGCATTGCGGCGGAGGGCGAGACGACCGCCTCCATGGCATCCATTGCGGCGGCGCGCGCACTCGCCGTTGCTGGGATCAGCGCCGACGACGTTGACCTGATCGTGGTGGCAACACTGACGCCAGATCACTTGATGCCGAGCACAGCAGTGTTAGTGAAGGGGGCGATCGGCAGCACGCGCGCCGCCGCCTTTGACCTATCCGCCGCCTGCTCCGGTTTCGCCTACGCCTACGCGGTTGCGCACGGCTTCATCACTGCAGGGCTCGGTCAACGCGCACTCGTCATTGGCGCGGAGACGCTCTCACGCTCCGTTGATTGGAGCGATCGCTCAACGTGCGTCCTCTTCGGTGATGGTGCCGGCGCCATTGTTCTGGAGGCGCTTGAACTTCCCGCCGGACAGGAGGGGACAACACGTCCAGGGACGCTCAGCTTTGAACTCTCTGCTGATCCGAGCGGCGCCTACGCGCTCTGGATTCCTGGCGGCGCGGGCGACAACGCCGATCCGCTGATCAAGATGGATGGCGCAAAAACGTACGTCTACGCAACACGCACCATGGCGGCGGTGGCGACCGCTGCAATTGAGCGCGCCGGCCTCACCCCGTCACAGGTGAATCTCGTGATTCCGCATCAGGCGAACATCCGCATCATTGAACACGTCTCCAAGGCGATTGATTATCCGATGGATCAGATCTTCGTCAACCTGGATAAGTACGGGAACACCTCGGCGGCGAGCATCCCGATCGCCCTCTCCGAAGCGGTTGCCGCGGGGCGACTGAAGCCTGGCGATGTCTTCTGCACCGTGGCGTTCGGTGGTGGCTACACCTCGGGCGCCTTCGTCACGCGCTGGGATGCCGACCCGGCACACGGCGCGCGTGCGGCGAGCGTTGATGCGAGCAAGATCGTGGTGATCCGCCCCGAGGGTGGGGCCAAGGCGGACGTTGTCCCTGCGGCGCTTCGTGCGCACCTGGACGGACGCCGTCGCTAAGATCAAACTGATGAAGAAGAGCACGCTGATGAGCGTCAAGGCGAAGGAGGCGACATGTTTGAACTGAACGGATATTCGGCGATCGTGACGGGCGGCGCGCGCGGGATTGGTCGCGCCATTGCACTTGCACTTGCAGACGCTGGCGCCGACGTGCTGATCACCTACAAGGGGAACACCGCCGCCGCTGACGCCGTGATCGCTGAGATCGCCGCGAAGGGGCGCAAGGGGATCGCTCTGCAGGCAGACGTTGCCGATCCAGACGCCGCCGCTGCGGTGGTTGCCAAGGCGATTGAGGCCTTCGGCAAGGTTGATCTGCTCGTGAATAACGCGGGGATCACCCGCGACACGCTGATCTTGCGCATGACGCCAGAGCAGTGGCGCGAAGTGATCGACACGAATCTCTCCGGCGCCTTCTACATGACGAAGGCGGCGGTGAAGGAGATGCTGCGCGCCAAGAGGGGTCGCATCATCAACATCACGAGCGTCTCCGGCCAGGCGGGGAATGCCGGCCAGGCGAACTACAGCTCGGCGAAGGCGGGGATGATCGGCCTCACCAAGGCCACCGCGCGCGAGGTTGCGAGCCGCGGCATCACCGTGAACGCCGTAGCGCCAGGCTTCATCACCACCGAACTCACCGCCGACCTCCCTGATGCCATCAAAGACGGCGTGAAGGCGCAGACGCCGCTCGGCAGGTTCGGCGAACCGCACGAGATCGCCGCTGCGGTGATCTATCTCGCTTCGCGTGAGGCTTCGTATGTCACTGGCCAGGTGCTGGGGGTGGATGGCGGCCTGGTGATGATGTGACGCCCGCGGGACACCGCGGCGCGCCATATGTCGCAGCGCTCGCACTTCTCGCTGGGATCACCTTCTCCACCGCCACCTGGTCTGGCCTTGGGCCGCTGGCCGTTACAACGCAGGTTGCGCGCGCCGCAGAGGGTGTGGCAGAGGCTACGGAACTTGATCCATCACTTCTCGGCAGCGACGGTCGCTACACGCTCCTCTTCTTAGGGAGCGACAAGCGCTGTCGCAAAATGTACTCACCGCTTGGTGCGGAGCGCTGTCGCAGCCTTGAGCCGAAGGTGGCGGCGGCGAGCGTTGACGGTGCACCGGCGAGCGACCTCTATCCGTACATCTGGTCACCCACCGCCGATGCCACGCTTGGTGCGCCGCGCAACCGTGCTGGCACCGAGCGGACCGACGTGATGACCCTCCTCACGGTGAACCCTGAAACGGGTGAGTCTGCGGCGCTGAGTATTCCGCGCGACATGGTGAACTTCCCCCTTAAGCCCTCACTCTCGAGCGACTTCTGCCGTCCTGGCCGGACGCGCTTCAACCGAAAGGTGAACGCGCTCTTTGTCTATGCACAGCTCTGCATGAAGGCGACACCGAAGCTGCGCGCATGGGAGCGCTCCTCGCTCGCCGCAGAGAAGGTGCGCGAGAACCTTGCCTACGCGTTCAACATTGAGATTGATGACTGGGTACTCGCCACCTTCGGCGCCGCTGATATCCTCGGCGCCACACTTGATACGCTCGCCCCTGGTCCAACACTCGTCCATCTCGATGACAAGAGCCGCTTCGCCTCCTGCCGAACGAACCGCCTTCGCACGGGGAGCGAGAGGAGCTATGACGACATCAACATCTCGTCAAACGCTAAGTATGGTGACCTCCTCTTCCTGCGTCCAGGGAGCGTTGACCGATTCGGTAGGCGCTCGGGCTGGTATCACGCCAACTGCCGTGAGCCAGAGAGCAACGCAACGGTGCGTAGCACGAGTCCGAACTTTATCGCTGACTCTTGCCCTGTCGTTGGCGCCTCTGCTGAGGGCTGCATCTTTGATGTGCCGAGCAGCCTCTGGACCGGCTTCGCGCGCGCGCGAAAGTACGACGGCGATACGAACCGCATCCGTCGCGCGCAGCGCATCCTCTCAGCGATCACGCTCCGTGTGGTTGATGCTGGAAGCGAGGTCGCGAGCGCACTCGCCGCGCTCGCCTCCATGCGCTGGTATGCACGGGCAGATCGCAACGCGGCGGGCCTGGTGAAGGATCGGCGCGGCGAGGTGGAGGTCTGCCTGGACCTCGGCGCGATCCAATGCGCCGACCGGTCCGCGCCGCTGATTGAAATCGAACTGGAGCTGAAGCGCGGCCGGCCGGGGCGGCTGTTTCAGCTGGCCGAGACCCTGTTCGTCGCCGCGCCCCTGCGCCTGTCTGCGCTCAGCAAGGCCGAAGCCGGCTATGAGCTGGTCGAGGGGCCGCGGCCCGCGAAGACGGCGCCGGTGGACTTGTCGCGCCAGACGAGCGCCGCCTCGGCGCTGCAGCAGATCGGCCGGGCCTGCCTGGCGCAATATTTGCGCAACGAGCGGCTGGTGCGGGCTCACGGGTCGGCCGAGGCGGTCCATCAGGCGCGGCACCCAGACGTCAAAATCCTCGGGCTTGGGACTTTCCAGCACGAACTGGTACTGGGTGCGGCTCACGGTACAGGTGGCCGAACGCGCGATCGACGTAGCGGTGCCGAACGACTAGGGGTTCCGACGGAACCGGCGAAGAGAGATCAGGCGATGAGCACAACCCACTGGCTGTTCTCCTATGGCACGTTGCGCCAGCCCGAAGTCCAGATCGAGCTGTTCGGCCGCACGCTCGAAACCGTCGAGGACCATCTGCCGGCGTTCCGGATCGAACGGCTTCGGATCACCGATCCCGACGTCATCGCGCTCAGCGGTTCGGACGATCACCCCGTGCTTCGCCGTGGCAGCGACAGCGATTCGGTCAGCGGCTCCGCGCTTGCCGTCACCATTGCCGATCTGGAACGTGCCGATCGCTACGAGGTCGACGATTATGTGCGGATCGCGGTGACGCTGGCAACAGGACGCGACGCGTTCGTCTACATCCACAGGGACGACCAATAGGAGCGAGGTACGCGTCGCCGAACGCGTGATCGACGTGGCAGTGCCGCGGTAACTATAACCACCGTCATCCTGAACTTGTTTCAGGATCCACGTTGCCACAAACGACGTCGTCGCGAGTTTCGCGGTGGATGCTGAAACAAGTTCAGCATGACGGAAGAGGGGGAGCACGAGCGCCTACTTGAGCGCTGAATAGCTTCACGGTAGAAAATACTTGGTCCTGACACGGTCGGCGTGGACGGTTCCAAACCGTCTCGGTGGGTTCGACTCCCACCCGTGGGCCCCTCACCCCATCCCTTCGACCATCTCCGCCAGCTCCAGCCAGCGCAACTCGGCCGCTTCCTTCTCGTCGCGCGCCTTTGCGATCCCGGCCATCAGCGTGTCGAACCTGCCCGGGTTCTTGGCGTAAAGGTCCGGATCGGCCAGCGCCGCTTCGTCCTTCGCGATCACCGCATCGAGCTCCTCGATCCGCTTGGGCAGCAATTCGTAGTCGCGCTGGTCCTTATAGGTCAGCTTGACCTTGGTGCCCGGCGGCGGCGGCGCGGCAGCCGAGGTTGCATTCCTGGCGATCGCGCCGCGCTTGGTCGGCGCGGCGGCCTTGCGACGGCGCTCCCAATCCTCATAGCCGCCCGCCACGACATCGACCGTACCCGACCCGTCGAGCCCGAGCGTGATCGTCACCGTGCGATCGAGGAAGTCGCGGTCATGGCTGACGATCAGCACGGTGCCATCATAATCGCCGATCACATCCTGCAGCAGATCGAGCGTTTCGAGGTCGAGATCGTTGGTCGGCTCGTCCAGCACCAGCAGGTTGGACGGCTTGGCGAATTCGCGCGCCAGCAACAGGCGCGAGCGCTCACCGCCCGACAGCGTGCCGATCTTGGCATCCAGCACGCCCGGCTCGAACAGGAATTCCTTCAAATAGCCGACGACATGCTTGCGAATGCCCTGCACCTCGATCCAGTCGCCGCCATCGGCGAGCACGTCGCGGATCGTCTTGTCGGGGGCCATCTTGCTGCGCTGCTGATCGATCACGATCTTCTCGATCGTCTTGGCGAAGCGGATCGTGCCGCTATCGGGCTCCAACTCGCCGGTGAGCAGCTTGAGCAGGGTCGATTTGCCCGCGCCGTTCGCGCCGACGATGCCGATGCGGTCCTTGCGCGTCACGCGCAGCGACAAATCGCGGATGATCGTGCGGTCGCCAAACGCCTTGGAGATATGCTTCGCGTCGATCACCACCTTGGAGCGCGCATCGTCGCTGCCGATGGTGAGGTTGGCCGCCCCCTGCGGCCCGACCATCGCCGCGCGTTCGGCGCGCATCTCGACCAGCTTGGTCAGCCGCCCCTGGTTGCGCTTGCGCCGCCCGGTGACGCCGCGCAGCAGCCAATGCTCCTCCAGCTTCAGCTTGGCGTCGAGCTTTTCGGCATTGCGCTGCTCATCGGCATAGACTTGCTCGGTCCACGCATCGAAGCCGCCAAAGCCGATTTCGGCGCGCCGTAAATTGCCCCGGTCCATCCACAGCGTCTGCTTGGTCAGCTTGGTCAGGAAGGTGCGGTCGTGGCTGATGACGACGAACGCGCCGCGGAAGCGCTGGAGCCATTCCTCGATCCATTCGATCGCGCCGATGTCGAGATGGTTGGTCGGCTCGTCTAGCAACAAAACGTCGGGGTTCTGCGCAAAGGCGCGCACGATCGCGGCGCGGCGGCGCTCGCCGCCCGAAGCCTTGGCCGCTTCACGCGTCAGGTCGATGCCGAGCTGGTCGGCAATCGCCTCAGCCTCATGCCGCTGCGGCGCGTCGTCGCCCGCCAGCACATAATCGGCCAGCGTCGCGAAACCGGTCATCGCCGGTTCCTGCTCGAGCTGGATCACGCGCGTGCCGGGCACGATCGTGCGCCGCCCCTCGTCCGAATCGATCTTGCCGCCGAGCAATTTGAGCAAGGTCGTCTTGCCCGCGCCATTGCGCCCGATCAGCGCCAGCCGATCACGCGGCCCGACATGAATGTCGAGGCCGCGGAACAACCAGCCCGAGCCTTGAATGACGCCGAGATTTTCATATGCAAGAATTGGTGCAGCCATAGCGTGTGCGCCCTAACGATGTAGCGCAGCTAAATCGAGGCTTTCCGCACATCGCCGACTTTACCGCGACGCATGTCCTGCTCCCGGCTCCCATCGGGAGAGGGAGGGGCCCGCCGCGAAGCGGTGGGAGGGTGAGGGGGATCCGCTATGCCGCCGGCACCCGGATCACCCTCATCCGGCGCTTCGCGCCACCTTCTCCCACAGGGAGAAGGATTGAAACCGGTCTTGCGCGGGTCCGTCGCGCCTCCAACCCCCGTCCCCGCTCATTCACAGGCTGTTCAACGCTGACTGCCTATGCCAATCCCATGACAATGCTCGTACCCATCCTGTTTGGACTGGCCACCGCAACGGCACCGCTGCCGACCGACGGCGTGCAACTCCAGCGCGCCGATCAGCGCGAAGCGTGGCGCGCGCGCCAGGAAGGCCGCATCCTCCCGCTCAAGGAAATCGAGGGGCGCGTGTTGCCCTCGATGCGCGGCAGCCAGTATCTCGGCTTCGACTTCGAGCCCGATCGCGGGATTTACACGCTCAAGTTCCTGCGCGATGGAACCGTCATCTGGGTCGAGGTGGACGGGCGTTCCGGCCAGATCCTCGGCCGCACCAGCAACTAAGCGCGGCCAGCGCCGTCCTAAGGGGAACTTTCATGCGTGTTCTGATCGTCGAGGATGAACCCAATCTCGGCCAGCAATTGAAGGCGACGCTGGAGGGGGCAGGTTATGCGATCGACCTCGCCACCGATGGCGAGGAAGGCCATTTCATGGGCTCGACCGAGAATTATGACGCGATCATCCTCGATCTCGGCCTCCCCGAAATCGACGGCCTCACCGTGCTCGACCGCTGGCGCAAGGAAGGCCGCACCGCCCCCGTACTGGTGCTGACCGCGCGTGACAGCTGGTCCGACAAGGTCGCCGGGCTCGATGCCGGAGCCGACGATTATGTCGCCAAGCCGTTCCAGTCGGAGGAATTGATCGCCCGCCTGCGCGCGCTGATCCGCCGCGCTTCGGGCAATGCCTCGTCGGAACTGACGGCGGGCGATGTGCGGCTCGACACGCGCAGCGGCAAGGTCACGCTGGCGGGCGAACCGGTCAAGATGACCGCGCAGGAATATAAATTGCTCAGCTATCTGCTCCACCACAAGGGCAAGGTGGTCAGCCGCACCGAGCTGATCGAGCATATTTACGATCAGGATTTCGACCGCGATTCGAACACGATCGAAGTGTTCGTCACCCGCATCCGCAAGAAGCTCGGGCAGGACGTCATCACCACGATCCGCGGGCTTGGCTACAGCCTTGAAGATCCGGATGCATAATGGCTGACGCGCCGGGCACCGATCTCGCCGTCATTCCGGCGGCCGAGAGCACGGTGGCGCACGAGCCTGTGCCCGCTCCGCTACCGCCGCTCGACACCGAGCCGCGTGCGACGATCCCGACGCGCACGACGGGTTCGCTCAGCCGCCGCATGATCCTGATCGCGGCGGGGTGGATTCTGTTGTTGCTGACCGGCGGCGGCTTCGCGCTGGACCGGGTGCTGACCACCGCAATCACCCAGAATTTCGACGACCAGCTCGAATATGTGTTGAACGCGCTGATCGTTTCGGCGGAAATCGGGCCGCAAGGCGAGGTGTTCAACAATCGCGAACTCGCCGACCAGCGCTTCCTCGAACCCAATTCGGGCCTATATTACCAGATCAGCGCGCCGGGGCAGGAACCCTATCCGTCGCGTTCGCTATGGGATCGCCGCCTCGCTTATGGCAGCGCGCATACCGATCTTGGTATCCATGCCTATGACAGCGACCAGTTCGTCGATCCCACGACCGACAGCCCCGAGCGGCTGCGCATCGTCGAGCGCGACGCGACGCTGCCCGGCTCTAAAGTCCGCTGGCGCTTCCAGGTCGCGCAGAATCGCGAGGGGTTAGACGCGCAGATCAAGGTGTTGCGCAAGACGCTGGTGCGCAGCTTCGCGCTGCTCGGCTTCGGCTTGATCGTGATGGCGGCGCTGCAGACCTTTTACGGGCTGTGGCCGCTGCGCAAGGTGCGCGAGGAAATCGCCCGGATGCGCGCGGGCAAATCGCGCCAGATCGAGCGCCCGATGCCGATCGAAGTCGCGCCGATGGTCGAGGAACTGAACGGGCTGATCGCGCATAACGAACGCCAGGCCGAGGAAGCGCGCCGCCACGCCGGCAATCTGGCGCACGCACTGAAGACTCCGCTGACGGTGATCATGAACGCCGCGACGGCACAGGCCGACGATCTCGGTGAGACGGTGGTACGCGAGGCGCGGACGATGCGCCGCCAGGTCGACCACCATCTCGCCCGCGCCCGCGCGGTCGGCCGGCGTGGGTCGGCGCATAGCCGGGCGGACGTGTGGCCCAGCCTCGAATCGGTTGAGCGCGCGGTCGGCGTGCTGTATCGCCACGTCCGCATCGACACTTCCGGTCCCAAGGACTTGCAAGTCCATGTCGAGCGGCAGGATCTCGACGAAATGCTCGGCAATCTGATCGAGAATGCCGCGAAATATGGCGGCGGCAGCGTGTTCGTCACCGTGTCCAAGCATTCGGGCTTTGTCGAATTCCTGATCGAGGATGACGGCGTCGGCATCCCCGAGGAAGAGCGTATCCGCATCTTCGATCGCGGCGTGCGGCTCGATTCGGGCAAACCCGGCACCGGCCTCGGCATGGCGATCGTCCGCGACGTGGCCGAGATTTACGAGGGCACGGTCTCGCTGGAAGAAAGCGAGGATCTGGGCGGGTTGCTGGTGCGGTTGCGGTTGCCCGCAGCGAATTGAGAGAGCTACTATCAAGCTCCTGCTCCAGAGCCTCGCATCTTGACATTCTAGCGCGCGGATAGTAGGAACGTTCTCAAGTCGCGTTGGCGGCACCGAGCTAAAGGCGGTGCAACGGGTCACAGTACTCTGCGCACCGCCGGACATATTTCAGGGCCGCCGTTTAGGCGGCCCTATGTATTTGTGGCTATCCCTGAGGTCGGGTAGATACAATCGAAAGACTCGATAGTTGAGTTCTTTCCAAGATTTCACGGACAGCTTGTTTGGAATGCCCGGTCGGTCGCGCGTTACCAAATGCTTTGGGTCCAGCGTGTCAATCATGGCATGAAGCACAACCAAATATTGGAGAATGAGCTGGCGGGAGCCGGTATCCCAAGTGCTCGACAGAATCTCGATGAGAGGTGCTGCCCAGCGGCGCGCATATGGGTCGCAATCGAAATAGCGTATATATTCCACGAAATTCATCGTACGACCATCGACCAGCGCGCTCTCACCAATGGCGCGTTGCGAAATACGGTCAATAAGCCGAAGCTTCCGCGATTCGAGGCATCGGAAAAACGCTTGCGTCTGTCGGCCGCGCTTGCTGCGCGCGACATCGACGGATAGTCCCCGTTGCCGCACGATTTCCACCTCGCTCCAAAACTGAACGAACAGATAAACGACGCTGGCAAAGCCTTCGTCGTCAAGCCCCTCTTGCTTCCGCTTGCGCAGTGGAAGGAAATCCTGCTCCCCAAGCGAACGTAATTTTCCAACAAGTTCGTCGGCGGCGCGCAACAGCGACTCGAGATTGCGATCAACAACCTTCGCATCCACCTCGCGCCGATCTCGCCAACGACGGAACTGGTCATAGACGATCTCGATAAACTTGACCGTCGCGCCGCCGCCCAAAGCTGCGGCAAGAAGCGTGGGCCAGCTTCCGTTATTCATATAGCGCGCCTAGATTGCGATATCTTCAGAAAACCTGATCGAGTTTTATGTAGAAATCAAATCTCTTCAATGAGTACGCAACCTTTAATGAATGCGCAATTACGCCAATGGCGAACTCCTGTCCCGCAAACGCGCCTGTCACCCCTCACTCATTCCCCAACAACCCGCCGAGCAATCCCCCGACCACCGCGCCCGCAGCACCGCCGCCGACCAGCCGCCCGACGCCCGCACCCACGCCCACATCGCGCGCTTCAGTGCTGGGCAAATGCCGCGCAATTTCCTCGGCCAGGTTCAGGATCGGCATCGATTGCAGCCAGATCTTGCCCGGCCCGGTCAGCGTCGCGAGAAACAGCCCCTCCCCGCCGAACAGGATATTGCGGAAGCCGCGCACCATCTGGATGTCGGTCGAGACGGTCGGCTCCTGCATCCCGATATGCCCGGCATGGACGCGGAGCCGTTCGCCGGGGGCAAGCGTCTTCTCGATCACTTCGCCCGACAGATCGAGGAACACCGTGCCCGGCCCGGTCACGCGCTGCAGGATGAAACCCTCGCCCGCAAACACCCCCGCACCGAGGCGCTGCTGGAAGGCGATTTCCAGCGACACCGAATATTCGGCGCAGAGGAAGGTTTCCTTGCGGCAAATCAGCGATTCCCCGCTACGCAATTCGCGCGCGATGATGGTGCCGGGGAAGCGCGGCGCAAAGGCGACATGGCCGGGGCGCTCCGCGCCATATTCGGTAATGAAGATACTGCCGCCCGACAGCGCGCGCTTCAACCCCGCGAACAGCCCGCCGCCGGTATGCGTGTCCATCGTGATGCCGTCGCTCATCCACGCCATGGCGTGGGTCTGGCTTACGATCCGTTCGCCCGGCGACAGATCGATCGAGACGGTCTGCATGACGGTGCCGGAAATCTCGTAGCGCATCGGGCCATCCTTCGACAGTGATGCACTTATGTAACACGGCTTGAGCGGCGATGAAATACCGGGACCTATCACCCCCGTCACCCCGGGCTTGCCCCGGGGTCCACCGTGCTGCGCATTCTCCGGCGGCAGGGAGTGCGGTGCGGTGGACCCCGGCACAAGGCCGGGGTGCCGGAACGGGGTCAGGCGGCGACGGCGATGTCCTGCATCACCTGCGCCGTAATCTCCAGGCTGCGCTTGCGCGCTGCATGGTCGTAGATCGAGCTCGCGATCATCAGTTCATCCACCCCGGTGCGCGCGACGAACGCGCCGATCTCGCGCGCGACCTTGGCCGGGCCGCCCACCGCCGAGCAAGACAAGACATGATCGAGGATCGCCGCGCCCTGCGGCCCCAGGCTCGCGCGGTAACCCGCCACCGGCGGCGGCAATTGCCGTGGGTTGCCGGTGCGCAGGGCGACGAACGCCTGTTGCTGCGAACTCGCCAGCAACTCGGCCTCGTCATCGCTGTCGGCGGCAAACACGTTGAAGCCCGCCATCACATAGGGCTTGGCCAGCGCCGCGGACGGCCGGAAGGTGCGGCGATAAATGTCGATCGCCGACATCAGCGCATCGGGCGCGAAGTGCGACGCGAAGGCATAGGGCAAGCCCAGCATCGCCGCGAGTTGCGCGCCGAAGGTGCTCGACCCCAGGATCCACAAGGAGACATCGGCCCCCGCGCCTGGTGTCGCGCGAATGCCGGTCTGGCCGTCATCGGCGAAATAGCTTTGCAGCTCGACCACATCCTGCGGAAAGGCATTGGCGTCGCTGTCGAGATTGCGGCGCATCGCGCGCGCGACGATCTGGTCCGATCCCGGCGCGCGGCCCAGCCCCAGGTCGATCCGCCCCGGAAACAGCGCGTCGAGCGTGCCGAACTGTTCGGCAATGGCGAGCGGCGCATGGTTGGGCAGCATGATCCCGCCCGCACCGATGCGGATGGAGGACGTAGCGTTGCCGATATGCGCCAGCACCACCGATGTCGCCGCGCTGGCAATGCCGGTCATGCCGTGATGTTCGGCGGTCCAATAGCGTGTGAAACCGAGCCGCTCGACATGCGCGGCAAGGTCGGCGGCATTGGCCAAGGCTTGCGCAACGCTGCCGCCTTCGATGACGGGGACGAGATCGAGCAGGGAATATTGGGTCATAAGAGGGATGTGGGGAGGCCAGCGGGTGTTTCAAAGCCCCTCCCCTTCAGGGGAGGGGTTTGGGGGTGGGGTAGCGGCGGCGGAGCG
>CALMIH010000004.1 GCA_937864085.1 uncultured Chloroflexota bacterium | reverse complement strand
CCTCGCCGCCGCGACGCTGCCACTTATCGCCGCCACAACACTCCTCGCACTGCGCGGTCGCGCGCTCGCCGGATTCTTGCTTGGCGATGAGGCGGCGCAGCACCTTGGCGTAGATGTGCGACGCGAGCGCAGGATCGCCGTGGCACTCGCCTCACTGGCAACGGCCGCCGCCGTGGCACTCGCCGGGCTGATCGGCTTCGTTGGGCTCGTGGTGCAGCACCTTGTGCGACTCGCCGTTGGCCCCGACCCACGCGCCGTCCTCCCACTCTCCGCCATCGGCGGCGCACTCCTGCTGCTGCTTGCTGACACGATCGCGCGCAGCATCGCCGTCCCTGTAGGCGTCATCACCGCACTGATCGGCGCACCATTCTTGCTCTGGCTACTGCACCGCGCGCGCACCGGGTACGCGCTGTGAGTACCGAGTTCGCAATGCAGATTGATCCGAGCTATGAGCTGATCGGCGCGCGAAACGTGCGCGTGGAGATTGGTGGGAAGCTGATCTTGGACGAGATCAACCTGAAGATTGGCGTGGGGGAACGTGTGGCAATCGTTGGTGCGAACGGTGCTGGAAAGACCTCGCTCCTGCGCGCACTGAGTGGCACGCTCCCCGTTGCATCTGGCGAAGTGATCCTCTGCACCGAACCGCTCGGTGGTTTGAGTCGCGCCACGATCGCGCGGCGGGTCGGGTCGGCAAGCGCGGCAAAGGAATTGTCGAGATTAATCATAACACCCTCTCTATATAACTAAATGGTTATATTGATTCATGCGCGATGTCAATGCGCTTGAGAAAGAGCGGAGGAATCCGAAATCGAACCGGTTCCGTCGGCCGTTAGCCCAGGTTGCGATCCGCTTGGCGTAACACCGTGATGGCCGTGCCCGCGACGCGGAGCTAGGTCGTCGGCCTGCTTGGCGGCCTCCTGGGCTGCGTGCGTCACCGGGCACATGCTGGGCGCAGCGATAGCCGTATTCATGCAGCCCTCGGCCAGGCGGGCGGCTTCTCCGCCCGCGCGCAGAGCCGCATATGGCGCCTCAACGGATTGGGCGGCTGCTTTCGGGGCCTTGCGGACTATGTTAGCTTCCAGCCGGGGGGATAGGGCAGATTGGAAGGCGATGCGTATCTCCGCGCAACCTTGGCGGCGATCCTTTCCTGCGGAGAAGAGGTTGCGGCGATGTTGTCTGTTCGAGCGCGCGTTCGGCGCGTCGGCTGGCGCGAAACGGTCGCGTGTCAGGGGGAATTGCTCAGCTCGATGTGGTTGGTGATCGACGGCAGGATCAAGATCGAGTCCAA
>CALMIH010000003.1 GCA_937864085.1 uncultured Chloroflexota bacterium | reverse complement strand
AGGTCGCCTTCGCCGCCGCCTTCTTCGCCTGCGTGCTGCTCGTGGCCCGCATAGCCACGAGCCCCCTCGGTGCGCTTGCCATGGTCGGCGTCTCCACGCTCACCGGGCTCGCCTTCGCCGCTCCCGTCACCGCCTTCTCCGTGACGCAGAAGACAGACCAAGGTTTTGCGATCATCTTCCGCCTCATCATCACCCCGCTCACCTTCTTCTCGGGCACCTACTTCCCCATTGAGAGCCTGCCAAGTTGGGCGCAACTCCTCTCTTGGTGCACGCCGCTTGCGCACGGGGTTGCGCTGGCGCGTGGCCTTGCACTCGGGACCGAGATCCCGAACGCGGCAACACACGTTGCCGTCCTAGCTGCATGGACAATCGGCGGTACTGTGATCGCCTCAATTCTCTTCCGCCGCAGGATGTTGAAGTGATCGCCTCGATTGCGCCACGCGCACTCTCCGTTTTTGAGCGGAACGTCTTCGTCTATCGACGCCAGTGGCTGATGATCGCCACCGGCTTCTTTGAGCCACTCTTCTTCCTTCTCGGAATCGGCTTCGGTGTTGGCGGCGTCATCGGGACGCTCCCATACAACGGGGTTGAGGTCCCATATGCGGCATTCGTTGCGCCAGCACTGTTGGCGAGCGCCGCAATGAACGGCGCCATCTTCGATTCCACCTTCAACGTCTTCTACAAGTTGAAGTACGCCAGGGTCTATGACGCGATCCTTGCCACGCCAGTCTCCGTTGGCGACTTGGCTGTTGGCGAGCTGCTCTGGTCAAACCTGCGTGGCGTGATCTACGCCGTTGCCTTCCTCTTCGTGATGTTCACCTTCGGCCTTGTCGCTTCACCACTTGCGCTGCTGACCCCGTTCGCCGTGATGTTCATCGGCTTCGCCTTTGGTGCCGCAGGATTTGCGTTGACCACGCATTTGCGCTCGTGGAAGGACTTCGACTTCATCTTCATCATCCTGACGCCGCTCTTCCTCTTCTCCGCAACCTTCTATCCGGTGGAGATCTATCCCGGAGCCTTGCGTTATGTGGTGGAGCTCTCTCCGCTGACGCGTGGGACACACCTGATTCGCTCGCTCTGCTTTGGCGATCTCAACCTGCTGATGCTCGCTGACATCGGCTTCCTCGCTCTGATCGGCGTCCTTGGATACCGCCACGCAGTGAGCCGCCTTGGCAAACTGCTGCTGAAGTAGGCGCCCAGTGGCTCGCGACTTCTACTCAATCCTTGGTGTGCCGAAGTCTGCAAGCGCGGACGACATCAAGAAGGCCTTCCGTAAGGCGGCGCAGAAGCACCACCCCGACGTCTCCAAGTCGCCGGACGCTGCGTCAAAGTTCAAGGAGTTGAACGACGCGTATCAAGTCCTCTCCGACACGGAGCAGCGTGCGCGCTACGACCGCTTCGGTGAGGCGGGAGTTGGTGGCGCACCAGGCGGTGGACGCGGCGGGCCTGGCGGGGCGGGAGGCTTCCCTGGCGGCGGATTTTCTGGCGGATTCGGTGGAGGCGATTTCGGATCTGTTGAAGATCTCTTTGAAGGCTTCTTCGGTGGCGCGGCGCGTGGCGCGCGACGCACCGGTCCGCCACCTGGCGATGACCTCCGCTTCGACATGCGGGTGAGCTTCGCCGAATCCATTCGCGGTGGGACGCGCGAGGTCAACCTGGACATGCGCGTCGCCTGTGAGCCGTGCGGCGGCAACGGTGCCGCAAAGGGTTCAGGGACGAAGAGCTGTGATGGCTGTGGTGGTCGCGGCGAGGTGCGCACCGTGCGCCAGACGCTGCTCGGCCAGATGGCGGTCTCTGCACCGTGTGCCAAGTGTTCCGGCGAAGGGAAGATCATCGAGAAGCCGTGCAGCAGCTGTCGTGGTGAAGGCCGCCTCAACGGGAGCAAGCGGCTCCGCGTAGATATTCCGCCAGGCGTTGATGACGGGACGCAGATTCGACTCTCAGGTCAAGGCGAGGCGGGACGACGCGGTGGACCGGCGGGGAGCCTCTACGTAGTTGTCACCGTTGAAGAGCATCCGCAACTGGTGCGGGATGGCATTGACCTTCTCACCGAGATCCCAATCTCCATCTCGCAAGCGGCGCTGGGCGCGCGCGTTCTCATTCCAACGGCAGAAGGTGAAGAGGAGCTCGAGATCAAGCCTGGGACGCAGCCGGGTGCAGAGCTACGGCTGAAGGGTCGTGGCGCACCGAACGTGCGACGACCATCGCAGCGCGGCGATCTGCGCATTGTTGTTGCGGTTGAAGTGCCAAAGAAGTTGAGCAAGGAGCAGCGCGAAGCGTTGGAGCGATTCTCTAAGGCGAGCGGCGAGGAGATCAACTGAGCGACGGCGGCTGGCTCGAACTCTCCATCACCTGCGACCCTGAATCCGCAGAGGCGATCAGCGAGCGTCTGGCGCGCCTCGCCCCCGCTGGCACCAGCGCCGAACCCGCCGTCCCACCGGTGATCCCCGACGATGCGCTGACGCCACCACACGATCCGTTAGCCCCTGTGCGCATCCGCGCCTGGCTTCCTGACAACGCTGCGAATCAGGCGGCGGCGGCGGCACTGCGCGATGAACTCGAACGCTTCGCCGCGATCGCTGGGAGCGGCCTCGGCCTTCGTGGGATCGGCGAACTAGCGATGCGGAGCATTCCGGCAGAGGAGTGGGCAACCACCTGGCGCGCCGAGTTCCCTGTCCTTCGCCTCGGCAGGATCGTGATTCGGCCGCCATGGAGTGAACACGCCGCTGAGCCAGGTGACGCGGTGGTGGTGATCGATCCTGGTCAGGCGTTCGGCACTGGGCTTCACCCAACTACGCGCCTTGCGCTCGCCGGCCTGAACCGTTGGGCGGACGCGGGACTTCTTGCTGGGCTTCCGCGCGACGGAGCGGGGATCGTTGACGTTGGAACGGGGAGTGGCATCCTGCTCGCCGCGGCGCTGCAGCTCGGCGCGTCGCACGGGAGTGGCATTGATATTGATCAGCTCGCCGTTGATGCGGCGCGCGGCAACCTTGAGCGCAACGGTCTCAGCGCGCGCGCAACGATCACACTCGGTTCGCTTCCACTTGCTCACGCCGCGCCGCTCGTTGTTGCCAATCTCGTCGCCGCACTACACATCCAACTTGCGCCACTCCTCGCCGCCGCCGTTGCACCAGGCGGTCGCCTTTTGGCGAGCGGCATCTTCGCCGCACGTGCGGATGAGACGACCGCCGCGCTGAGCGCCTCAGGACTCACCCTCGTTGAGCGTTGGGGAGAGGGCGAGTGGGTTGCGCTAGAATTGACGCATGGCTGATTGTCTCTTCTGTCGCATCATTGCTGGCGAGCTGCCGAGCACGCAGCACCATGCCTCTGATCTTGTCATCGCCTTTGAGGACATTGCGCCACAGGCGCCACTGCATCTGCTGATCGTTCCGCGCGAACATATTGGTTCAGCCGCGGATCTTCGTGACACGCCGCAGCACGCGGCGCTCCTTGGGCGCATGCACGCCGTTGCGGCGGAGCTTGCCGCGGCAGCCGGCTACGCGGATCGCGGTTGGCGCTTAGTGAGCAATGTCGGTGACGAGGGTGGCCAGGCGATCCAACATCTGCACTACCACCTGCTCGCCGGAAGGCAGCTCACCTGGCCACCAGGATGAGTGAGGCACTGCAGCCAAAACGTTCGCGCCGCGCGCGTGCTGTGCCGTTCTTCATCTTGATCGCTGGCTTCGCCCTCTTCACGGCGCTCTCTGGCGGACCCCCGCCGCCTGAGCCACAGGGACAACCCGCATCCGCTGCACCAACACCGCGCAGTTCTGATGAGACGGCGCAGGCGACGGAGTATCTGAGTGCAGCGATTCGCGCCGCGGGACTCGGCGTCATCACTGGCGGCGCCGATGTGCGCCCACCACTTCCGCCAGAGTTCAATGCCCTGCCACGTGTTGTGGTGCGCGGCGCATCAACGAACGACCCGGTCGGAATCCCGCTGGTGGCCGTGGTCTTCCCTGACGCCGCCTCCGCCTCCAGCGCGGCGGAGCGGGTGGCCGAGTACCTCGTCGCCCCTCAGACGCTCGTCCTGGTCCCTCCAGACGCTCGATTCACCCTCCGTCGCAGCGGCAGCCTGCTGATCCTCTTCCAGCGCACCCCTTCGGCAGACCCAGATCCCGCCGCAGCGGAGGCCCTCCTCGTCGTGCTCGCCACGCTCGGGGAGGAGATCCCTCTCCCTCGCTGAGTCGGCCCCTCGCTGAATCGGGTATCCTCCTCATCCCATAGGAGGTACATAAGTGGCAGAAGTTCGCATTGGTGATAACGAGTCCTTTGAGGCTGCGTTGCGCCGATTCAATAAGAAGGTCCAGCAGGCCGGCATCCTTGCCGAGTCTCGTCGCCGCGACGCGTTCGAAAACGCAGCGGAGAAGAAGAAGCGCAAGGATGCAAAGAAGAAGAAGCCGTCAGGCCCTCGCGGGATCTGATCCCTTGCGCGCCCCGTGGCGGCGCGAGCCGTCGGAGAGGAGCAGCGCATGTCGCTTCGTGAACAGCTAAGAGCCGATATGGCCGCATCAATGCGGTCGGGCGAGACGCTACGCCGCGACACCATCCGCATGGCGCTCTCTGCACTCTCACTCGTTGAGAAGGAACAGAAGCACGACGCCACCGATGAGGAGACGCTCACCGTTCTCGTCAAGGCGGTCAAGACGCGCCGCGAATCTGTTGACGCATACCTTGCGGCGAAGCGACCAGACCTTGCCGCGGCAGAAGAGGCGGAGATTGCGATCCTGGCCGTCTACCTCCCAGAGCAGCTCACCGACGCTGATGTGGATGCGCTGGTGAAGCAGGCGATCGCCGAGACCGGCGCCAGCTCCGCGAAGGAGATGGGGAAGGTGATGGGCTGGCTCGCCCCCAAGACGAAGGGTCGCGTTGACGGCAAGGTTCTCTCCGGGAAGGTCACCGCGGCACTCGCAGCACTCGGATGAGTCGCGACGCAGGCCCGCGCGCCCGCGTCACTCGGCAGCGTCGTGGCGGAGTCAGCATCACTTCAACAGAGCTTGCCGCACTCGTTGCGCGCGCGCTGCGTCGTGCTGGCGCACCAGCCAACGGCGAAGCGGTGCTCACCCTGGTTGATGACGCCACGATCGCAAAGCTCAACGCAACGCATATGGGGAAGCGCGGCCCAACCGATGTACTCAGCTTCCCGTTGATTGACCCGCGCGACTTTCCCGTGCGCGCCAGTGCACGAAGCGCCAGCACGCGGCAGCGTGGCGTGGCGGCGCAGGTTCCGATCGGTGACATCGTGATCAGCGTGGATCGTGCCGCTGAGCAGGCCCGCGACGGGCGTGGCGGAACGGATGGGGCGACGAAGCACTCGGTGGCGGATGAGGTCCGCCTCCTCGCCGTCCACGGCGCGCTGCACCTCTGCGGCTGGGATCACGACACCCCGATGTCTCAGGCGGCGATGTGGCGTGAGCAGACGCTCATCCTGCGCGCGCATACTGCAGCAATGAAGAGGAAGCGCACATGAGCGTCGATCGTCGTCTCATTGTTGGACTCGGTAATCCGGGCGAGAAGTATCGCTACACGCGACACAACATCGCCTGGCTGATCCTGGACGCCTTCGCCGATCGCGTGAAGTGGCGTGGCGGCGGAAAAGAGCGCGACGCGTCAATGGTGCATGCCGGCCGCGTGCTCGGACTCGATCTTGTTGTGGCGAAGCCAACCACGTTTATGAACGAATCCGGGATTGCGGTGCGCAAGCTGCTCGCCGCTGATCGTGTCTCTATTGATCACCTTCTGGTGGTGGTGGACGACTTCAGCCTCCCGTTCGGTGCGCTGCGCTTCCGCGAGAGTGGCAGTGATGGTGGCCATAACGGACTTGCATCGATTGAGGCAGAGATGCAGACGGATCGCTATCCACGCCTTCGCGTTGGGATTGGCGATCCATCTGGGAGTGGCGGGGCGCAGCAGCATGTGCTGAATGAATTCAGTGCCGCCGAGCGTCTGCGCATCCCAGAGATCAGCGCCGCCGCAGGCGAAGCGATTGAGAGCTGGGCGCGTCTCGGACTGAACAAGGCGGCGACCGCGTTTAACAACTGGAAGCTGGCGGAGCCTGAGGCGGGGAGCGCTTCGGATCCTGCAAACCTGCCGAAGGCGGGAGAGGTTGACGGCCCTGCTGGGAGCGATGGGATTCGCAAGACGGCGCACGGCTGGCGGAAGCCGCTCGGCAAGGGCGACCGAACCGACTCCGAACGGTGAGCGGATCGCGCGTGGCGCTCGCCGCGCTGCTCGCGCGCCTCTCGAAGAGTGAATCGTTTGCAGGTCTTCAGCGCACGCTGAAGAAGCAGCACGCCGCATCGCTGATTCACCTGCCGCATCCGGCAAAGGCGGCGCTCGTTGCCGCACTCGCCGCAGATCAGCGTGTGGTCTGGATTGCACGTGACCCAGAGGTTGCGGAGCGCGTCGCAGACACGCTGCGCGCCTGGGTTGCTAATCCTGAGAGCATCACCCTCCTTGAGCCGCGTAGTGCCCTCCCGTATGAGCGTGGTGAGCTGGTGGTGGATGAGTCGGCTGGCCGTGTGGCGGCACTCGCCGCATGGAGTGGCGGCCTCTCGCGCATCCTCGTCACCTCACTGATCGCCGCACTGCAGAACAGCATCGATCCCGCCAGCCTCAGTGAAGGTTCGCTGCTAATGCAGCCTGGCGCGCGCATGTCGCTCGACGATGCAACGCACCGTGTGGCGGCACTCGGCTACGAGCGCGTCCCACTCGTTGGTGGTCGCGGCGAGTTTGCGCGACGCGGCGGCATCCTTGACCTTTTCCCAGCGGGGGCGAGCGAGCCACTGCGTGTGGAGTGGTTCGGCGATGAGATCGAGAGCATTCGTGCCATTGATCCCGCAACACAGCGGAGCGGCGCGACGCTCCCACGCGCGCACCTCCTCCCCGCGAGCGAGTTTCCGCTCGGCGCGGCACGAGTCGCCGCCGCGCGCGCAGCAGCCGAAAAGATTGCCGCAAAAGATGGTGTGGATCTCGCGCCAGGACTGCTCGCCGATCTTGCACGCTGGGAGTCAGCCGATCAACTGGATCGCGGCGACGGACTAGAG
>CALMIH010000002.1 GCA_937864085.1 uncultured Chloroflexota bacterium | reverse complement strand
TGCCGTGATCGCTGGTGCGCTCGCCCTCAATCCAAAGCTTGTGATCGCCGATGAGCCCGTCTCAATGCTTGACGTCTCGATGCGAGCACAGATCCTTGAGCTCATTGAGCAGCTACGTCGTGACCAGGGGATTGCATGGCTCTTCATCACCCATGACCTCTCGCTCGCGTGGGCAATCTCGGACCGTGTTGTTGTTCTCTACCTTGGGGCGGTAGTCGAGGAGGGCGCCGCGGAGCAGGTACTGCGCAACCCTGCGCACCCGTACACCCGTGCACTGCTCGCGGCACTCCCCTCTACCGACCCTGGCGCTGCTGGCACACACTCCCTTGCGGCAGGCGAGATTCCTCAGGGCGACACCCCCTCAGGCTGCCGCTTCCGTAACCGCTGCGCGCATGCTGTTGAGGCCTGCGCCAGCGCTCGACCGCCACTTGAAGCGGCCCCGAGCGGGGCCGCTGGACACCGCGTCGCCTGCTTCCGTGCGGCAGAGTTGCCAGCCGCAGCGAGCGTCGCCAGGCATGCACCAGGAGGCGCAACTCCCTCTGGAGGCGCGTAGGATCCCCTCACACCCCTAGGGGAGGAGGATGAATGACCGTCACAGGACGCGGCAACGCAGCAGGCCCAGCACGGAGTGACGCGCTCACCGAAGACGCCGCGCTTGAGGCGGCGATGCCGAAGGGTCCGCTTGACCCAACACTTCCCGCCGGAGCCTATCTTGACCCCGCCTGGCACGAGCGCGAGATGCGCGCCTGCTTCCGTAGTGGCTGGGTACTCGCGTGCCGCGAAGAGGAGCTCACCGCGCCTGGCGCCTTTGTGCGTACCACCATTGATGGTGATGATCTACTGATCGTTCGCGGTGCTGATGAGAAGATCCGCGCCTTTCACAACGTCTGTAGGCACCGCGGCTCACGACTCATCATTGATGAACCGTCACGTACAGACGCGCCAGCATGCGCGCCGCTCGCCCCAGCCGAACACGGCGCCTCTGGCAAGACAAAGAGCGTCTTCCGTTGCCCCTATCACTCTTGGACATACGAGCTCGACGGTTCGCTGCGCACCGCGCCATTCCTCCAGGAGTTGCCAGGCTTTGAGAAGTCGGACCTTGGCCTCTACGCGGCCGCAGCAGCAAAGTGGGGTGGCTTCGTCTTCATCAAGTTAGATACGGTGAGCGCATCAGCGCCGGGAGGGGGCCTCATTGAGGCGCTCGGCCCGATCAGCGAGCGAGTGGCGCGGTACCCGCTCGCCGATCTTCGCATTGCTCATCGCACCATCTATGACGTTGCAGCGAACTGGAAGGTGATCCTGGAGAACTACAACGAGTGCTATCACTGCGGACCAGTGCACCCGGAGCTCTGCCGCGTCGTCCCGGCCTTCCGTGAGACGGGCGGCGCTGGGCTCGACTGGGAGGCTGGGATCCCTCATCGCGATGGGGCATGGACCTACACGATGAGTGGCACAAGTTTGCGCGACCGCTTCGCCGGGCTGAACGAAGACGAGCTCGTTCGCCATAAGGGTGAGGTGCTCTACCCGAACATGATGCTGAGCCTCTCAGCCGATCACGTCGCGGTCTTCGCCCTCATCCCGCTAAACCCCAACCGCACCAAGATCGTCTTTGACCTCCTCCTTGATCCAAAGGAGATGGATAAGCCGGGCCACGGACCAGAAGATGCGCTGGAGTTCTGGGATGTTGTAAATCGGCAGGACTGGCGCATCTGCGAGTCGGTCCAACAGGGAATGACCTCCTCAGTCTTCAAGGCTGGCTACTACGCCCCAATGGAGGACTACAGCCTCGATATGCGGCGATATATCCGCGAGACGGTCGGCGAACCCCCACTGCGGGGACCGGCGCAACGATAAGGGATGGAGGGTAAAGATATGGGTGACTCAATAGTGCTTAAGTCAGCTGCTCGCAGGCCACTACTGCGTCGTGCAGCGGCGCTTCTCGTAGCGTTCGGGCTGGTGGCTGGGCTTAGCGTTGGGAGTAGCCCAGTAAAGGCCGAAGCGCCACTCGTGCTCAGCGTTGGGACAACGCAAGACCTTGACGCAATGAACCCGTTCAACACCGCTCTCGTCACTGGCTATGAGGTCTTCACGCTCAACTACGACCTACTCACTGGGTTCGGATCGGATCTTGAGCCGATCGCTGGTTTTGCCGAGTCGTACAGCGTTTCCGATGACGGCCTCACATACACCTTCACGATTGCCAACGACCTGCTCTGGTCGGATGGCGAACCGGCCACAAGCGCCGACGTCGTCTATACCTTCAACCTGATCCTTGGAGAAGAGTATGTGGGGCTCGGCTACCTTGATACCTATCTTGACGGCGTGACCTCTGTTAGCGCGCCAGATGCGCAGACGGTTGTTGTCACGATGAACGCGCCAGTCTCCCGCATCTTGCAGTCATTTATCCCCATTATTCCTGAGCACATCTGGGGAGGGAATACGCTCGAGGAGATCTCGAGCACCTACGCAAATGACCCACCCGTTGTTGGAACAGGGCCGTACCAGGCGGTGGAGTGGAAGACGGGTGAGTACGCCCGCTTCGCAAAGAATCCACACTGGCGCGGCGGCGACCTAGCCGCTGATGAAGTGGTGCTGCGCTTCTTTAAGAGCGCCGATGCGATGTACCAGGCGCTGATGGCTGGTGAGATCGACTATGCCCACAACGTGACCGCAGAGCAATTCAAACTACTCGAGAGCGCCGACCCGAACATCGTTCGCGTTGCCGGCTCGGCAAACGGCTTCACAGAGCTCGGCTTCAATGCCTATGCGAAGGAGATCAAGAAGGGTGGTGCCAGTACCACCGCGCTGCGCGACCAGCGCTTCCGCGATGCGCTCGGCTACGCCATTGACCGTGAGGCGTTGATCGAAAAGGTGCTCGGCGGCTACGGCGTTGCGGGATCCACGCAGGTGCCCCCAATCTCGGTCGCCTGGCACGTTGAGCCTACGAATCCGAGGCGATTCGACCTTGCTGAGGCGGCCAAGCGACTTGAGGCGGCGGGCTATGTGGACT
>CALMIH010000001.1 GCA_937864085.1 uncultured Chloroflexota bacterium | reverse complement strand
ACGACACTTGGACGCGTTGCACTCGGGCTTCAGCAGCCGACAGCCGGCGAAGTCTGGTTCGATGGTGCACGCCTCATTGATCGGAGCGCCGAGGAGCAGCGCAAGCTGCGCCGCAAGATGCAGATCGTCTTCCAGGATCCGTTCGGTTCGTTGAATCCGCGCCTGCCAATCGGCGATCAAATTGAGGAGGGGCTCGTGGCGCACGCGATGGGAACCTCCTCCGAGCGGAAGGATCGAATGCACTCCGCGCTTGAACTGGTTGGGCTCCCTGCCGAGTATGCGGTGCGATACCCGCACGAATTCTCTGGCGGCCAGCGCCAGCGGATTGGCATTGCGCGTGCACTCGCCCTTGACCCCGAGTTCGTGGTACTTGACGAGCCCGTCTCTGCCCTCGACGTCTCCATCCAGAGCCAGGTGCTCAACCTACTTGCCGATCTCCGCGCAAAGCAGGGGCTCACCTACATGTTCATCAGTCACAACCTTGATGTGGTCGGCTACTTCGCCGATCGCGTCGCGGTGATGTATCTCGGTAAGGTGGTGGAGTCTGGCCCTGTGGATCACGTCTTCACCAAGCCACAACATCCGTACACGATCGCCCTCCTCTCAGCGGTGCCGAAGATTGAGGCGCACGACACCGCCGACCGACTGATCCTTGAAGGTGAGATCCCATCGCCAATCAGCCCACCATCCGGTTGCCGCTTCCGCACCCGCTGCTGGCTGCGCGAGCAGCTCGGCAACCCAGATCGCTGCTCCACAGAGGAGCCGCTCCTCGCCGCCTCACCGCGCGCTCTCGATGTGGCTGTTGCCTGCCACTTCCCTCTTGAAGATGGCGCCGCCGCAACCACGAAGGCTGGTCGCACCGCAGCGCCAGCTTCTTCCAAGGCGAAGTCAAAGGCCTAGCCCCAAGCGATCACGCGCTAGCGCGCGTGCCGAGCTACGCGCGCCTGAACTGCTCCAACAGGCTCGCCGCCATAGCGGCACTCCCTGAGTTCGGCTCAATACGCTCCTCGGCCACAGCGATCAGCTCCGCCGCCTCACTCAGCGATGCGTAGAGGCCAGCACCGAGTCCAGCGAGCGCAGCGCTCCCCGCTGCCGCCGCCTCAGGGATGCGCGGCAGCACCACTGGCACACCGAGTAGATCGGCGCGCATCTGCGGAATCCCTCTCGGAACGCTGAGCTGTGCGGCATAGAGACCGCTCGTTGCGCCAGTCGCCGGGCCAGAGAGCCACATCTCGCTCAGTGGAAGTCCCGCATCACGTGCGGGTGCGAGCAGCGCCGCAACGGCGAGCGCTCCGTACTCCATCACGGCGCGGACGCGGTACGCATCGCCGCGACTATCGCTTGCCCCGATGAACCGCACCTCTTCGCCGTGACGCTCTACGCGTACGCCATCCGCGCCAAGTGGCAGTGCAGCAACCGCATCAATCAGTGCGCCTGGATCGCTCCCCCGTTCAATCGCTTCGGTGATCGTGGCGTCAAGAAGGAGACCAGTCCCGCCGAGTGCGCCGCCCATGATGCGAGCCTCGCCGAACGAAGCTGGCGCAGGGCCAGACCAGAGTGCACCACCAACCTCCGTGGTGATGCGCTCGGCGGTCACTCGCTCAACTGAGATGCCAACACCACCAGCGGCACCACCAACATCAACGCCGCGCGCCAGATGCATCAACCCAGCGCCAATCACCGCCGCCATCCCGTCGTTAGTCCCCGAAACAATTGGGATGCCGATCGGCAACCCAAGATCGCTCGCAGCAAGCGGACGAAGTGCGCCAATGCGCGTCCCAGGAAACACCTCTGGTGGGAGTGCACGCTCGTCGAGTCCACCCGCTTCGCTCAGCAGGAGCGCGCGTTGCGAAGGGGAGAGTGAGCGCGCCGGGTCCCAGAACGAGGCGACCGCCTCACCACTCAGACGAAAGGCGAGCGCATCCCACGTTGAGAGGAGCCAGGCCGTCTCCTTCGCCGCCGCCGCGCGCTCACGTAAGAACCAGCGCGCCTTCGGTAGTTCAGCAAGCAGCCAGCCCGATCGACCCAAGAGTGTCGCAAGCTGTGCGTCATCTTCAGCGGCCCGGCGATCGCGCCAGAGAAGCGCGGCACTCGCCGCACTTCCATCTTCTCGCACTGGGACGAGCGTTGGCCCATGCCCATCTGCGGCGATCCCAAGAATCTCAATCGCGGGCCCAGCAGCCTTAAGCGCTTCGCCCACCGCAGATCGAATCGCCTCCCACCAAATGTTTGGATCTTGCTCAACGGCGCCACTCGCTGAACTCAGTGCCGCACCACTAGCGCGACGCGTCAGCGCAAGCGGGCGTCCACTCTCCACATCAACGATGAGAACCTTGACCGCGGTGCTGCCGAGATCAATCGAGAGGAGTGCGCCGCGCTGGGGAGTCATTGCGCAGCCACCGCGCGGAGGGCGCTATGGCTCAGCGCGGGCCGGCGCTGCGGCCGTTGTTGACGTACCACCAAGCGCTCGGGAAGATCCCGGCTGCGAGCGCGATCTTGATCGCATCGCCAATGAGGAACGGTGTCGCCCCCTTGCCAATGGCGTCGCCGAGGCCGATCTGCAGTGCAGCAGAGAGCCAGCTCACACCGAACGCATAGATGATGAGGTTGCCGATCAGCATCGCGCCAACGGTGCCGACCACGCTGCGATCCCAGCCGAGGTCGGCGAGTCGCCCAACAAGCCAAGCAGCGAAGAACATGCCGATGAGATAGCCGCCAGTTGGCGCCAGCGCGAGTGCGCCGTCAGCCCCACTGACCGCAAACTGCTCGATTCCGTGACCGCCAGACTTGAAGAGTGGTGCGCCGATCACGCCGAGCGCCAGATAGAGGCCGAGCGATGCCACGCTGCGTCGGGCACCGAGCGCCGCGCCAACGAGAAGAACGCCGAAGGTCTGTCCCGTGATCGGGACTGGTGTGCCAGGGAGCGGGATGACTACCTGCGCGGCCGCACCAATGATCAGCGCGCCAACGACGGCGAGGGCGAGCCCTTGCAGTCGCGCACCGAGGCGCTCGCCAAGGAAGACGGGGAAGAAGAAGTCGCCGAGCGTCACGCCGTGCTCCGCCGCCGGAATCCGCGCCACCGCTGGCATTGATCGCCTGATCTGCATAACGACCTCCCTCTCTCTGCTGAACTGATTCTACCCCGCAGGGAGCGTGCTGACGCCCCTCCTCGTGGGCTGACTGCCAGAGATGCGGCATACTGCCCCTGGGCATGGTGGCCATCGTTCAATGGTTAGGACCGTGGTTTGTGGAGCCGCAGATGAGGGTTCAATTCCCTCTGGCCACCCCACCCAAACTCTGGCGCCCCCTTGTGAGCGCGCGATTCCTTAAGGCCTTCTCATCTACCTCACAGGAGGCTCTAATTGGCAGCCCCCATAGTGATCTGAACAGGCAAAAGACCTGCATACAGCAGAAGAGGCGCCGCGCACCTAGCGCAGCGCCCCCTCTTCACTCAGATTTGCGTCCGCTAACGCAGCTCAGTTCTTCGTTGCGAGTCCTCGGGAGAGTGCAACTGCCGCCGAACCGATCGGGGCGAAGAGCAACATCACGGCGAGCGCGAGTCCCGTTGGGTCGCTCGGTTCACTAGGTGGCGTCACGCAGTCGCCACAGAGTGCGGCGAAGATCACCGCACCGGCATCACTGCGCAGCTCGAATTGGCTGACCCACGTCAGGTTCTCCCCCTGCAAGACCGTAGCGAGGGCAGCCTCTGCGTCCATCAGGCCCTCGCAGTACATCATCGTGGAGATAAGCGGGCCATCAAGCGTGAGGGTGTCCCCATCAACCAAAACTCCCCCGCCAAGTGTGTTGCATCCGACTGATGCACTGAGTTGGTCGCCATCAATGATGACGTAGCCGCTTGCGACGTCGTAGTTGGTTCCGTCAATCTGGATCATGAATGGTGGATATTGAGGTGTAACTACATCAGCCATCGCAATCGGCACGCCACCCTCAATGCGGATGATGCCGTTGGAGCTCGTGATTCCGTCACCAACAAGCGAGAGGAACTCGCCCTCAAGAATGCTGATCAGCGCCGCTTCCGCCTCCATCAGGCCGTCGCAGTACATCTTAGTCGAAGCGAGCGGACCGGTAAGAACGAGCGTGTCCGGCACACCCGCGCTCAAGTTACCAAGGGTTAGCTCCGCAGCGCCAAACACGTTGTTACATCCAACGCTGGCGCTCAGGTCGCCGTCAGAAAAGGTGATGCTGCCGCTCTCTACGTTAAAGAGGGCTCGAGAGAGTTCACCAGCGGTAACGAGCTGCGTGAACTCTGCGGAGAAGAAGAAGCCGCCGCCCATCTCAGGGAAGGCGATACCCCCCTGGCACATCTCTGGGACGCTGCCATCTTCAGCTGGGGCGCATGGGTCGTCCGAGACGGCACGGACCGCCGTGGTTGGGTAGATCACCCCAAAGAGGCTGAGTGCCACGAGGACGGTGAGGAGTCGCTTTCGCATCTAGAGCCCCTTCCCTTCGCCCGTCTGGGCGTCATACACCCATCTGGGCGCTTCACCTAGCCCGCAGAGGAGCCCTTCAGGCACGAGGTGTGCCTCACCACCCTAACGCCACGCGTGCAGACGGGGTTCCCGGCTGGGGTCGTGGTGCTAGCCTCGCGGAGAGCGGTGGGGCACCCACCGAACGATTGGGGGGCACGTGGCGGGAGGCGAAGGGAACGGGGCGATCATGCGCAGCGAGATCGCCGAGTCGGTCAGCGTTGCCACACGCCTGATCGCTGACCGGGCTCGATTCGAAGCGATTGGCACGGAGCTGGCGCGGCGCAACCCGGCGGTGATCGTGGTCGCCGGCCGAGGCACGAGCGATCACGCCGCGATCTATGCCCGCTACCTCCTTGAGCATGCACTCGGCGTTCCGGTAGCACTCGCCGCGGCGAGCCTACTGACGCAGTACGGCATTGAGAGCGCGTCGCCGCAGAGTGCACTCCTCGCCTTCAGTCAGTCTGGCGCTGGCCCTGACATGATCGCCCTTGTTGAGTCGGCGAAGCGGCGTGGCGCATACAGCATTGCGCTCACCAATGACGCGAACTCTGGACTCGCTGCGGCGGCAGATGCCACCGCCTATCTTGACGCCGGACCAGAGCGCGCCGTTGCGGCAACCAAGACCTACATCGCTGAGCTGATCAGTGTGGCGCTCATCGCTGCCGCTGCAGCGCGCGCCGTTGGGCGTGATGCTGCATGGGCGAACGAGATTGAGGCGCTCTCCGCGCGGATGCAGGCTTCACTTGATGCCGCATCTTCGTGGATTGCGAGTGCCGCTGACGCGCCAGTCTTTGGCGCACTGCTGCACGGCAATCGCGCGCTGGTAGTTGGACGCGGCTTCGAGTATCCGAACGCGCTGGAGCTCGCTCTGAAGTTGCGCGAGACCACAGCAATGTTCGCCGATGGCTACTCTGCCGCTGACCTACTGCACGGACCGATCGCCTCAGCAAATGCAGAGGTACCAACGATCGTCCTCTCAACGGATCCAGCGACGGAGAAGAGCATTAACGGCAGTCTTGAGCGACTCCGTGCAGTAAACACCCCGATGTTGCTGGTACACAGTGGTACCGCCGGGAGTCGCGGAGTGGCACCGCTCGAAGAGCTCGCGCTGCCAAAGGGTCCGAGTGGCCCCCTCTGTACCCCCGTCACAGCGATCGCTGGCCTGGCGATTATTGAGGCGGTTGCCACGGGCCGCGGCCTCAACCCCGATGCCCCCCAGGGCCTCACCAAGGTCACCAAGACCCTCTAGCCCCTCGTGAGAAGAGGGGTTCGGCGAGGCGTGCCGCGAGCGGTGCCATCGAGCGGAACGGGTAGCAGCAAGCCCTCGCCCCATTGATAGACTCCGCGCGCGGCAGGATGCCCCCATAGAGGGGCCAGCCAGCGAAGGAGGGACAACATGTCAACGGTGACCTTTGAAGGCGTGACGAAGAAGTACGGCGAGGTGCTCGCCGTCGACAACCTCTCACTCAATATTGTGGACGGCGAGTTCATGGTCCTCGTTGGACCGTCTGGCTGCGGCAAGACCACTTCTCTGCGCATGATCGCCGGGCTTGAAGACATCACCGGCGGCACGCTGAAGATCGGCGACGTGGTGGTGAACGACAAGGCGCCGAAGGATCGCGACATTGCGATGGTCTTCCAGAGCTACGCCCTCTACCCGCACATGACGGTAAAGGAGAATCTCGCCTTCGGCCTCAAGTTG